>NZ_DGRD01000017.1:245-134827 GCF_002390965.1 Corynebacterium sp. UBA4397 | reverse complement strand
GCCACCACGCCGCGGGCGCCTGACCCGTAAGGGCGGGAAGATTATCTGGCAGCCACCGCACACGCACTAGCCGTTAGGACAACAAGCCAGGCGGCGACTTCCCGCACCCCAAAAACAAACCCAGTCGACCAAACCGGCGTTTGCGTTGCAAAGTCCAGCGGGTGGCTTGCTTCTTCTGGCTCTGCGCACTCTCATTGCGTCTGGAAGTACTTGGCTGAACACAGTCCCCTTGTTGGTTGTGGCTAGATTCATACCTAAACCCTTAACGACAAGGGACTCGCTTCTTTTCTGTCACTCCCACCATGCACTCTAAAACCGAAAGAGCCGGTTTAATCCCTAGTCGAGGAGGCGGGCGACGGAGTCTGGGTCGGCGTCGGAAAGCATCTGGCGCAGGCGGTCGTACTCGTCCTGCTCTCCTATGGCCTGGGCGGCGTGCGCGAGCGCGGCGATGGCGCGCAGGACGCCCTGGTTGGGCTCGTGGTCGAAGGGGACTGGGCCCCAGCCCTTCCAACCGTTGCCGCGCAGGCGGTCGAGGCTGCGGTGATAGCCGGTGCGTGCGTAGGCATAAGCGGTGATATAGGCAGCCGGTGCGGCACCTTGTGCGCGAACGCCTGCCAGCTCTTCTTCCGCCAACAGCGCCCACAGCAGCGGGGAATCGGGGTGGGAGACAATTCCTGCGGCGAGATCCGCAGTGGAATCGGCCCCAGGATCCTGGAGAAGTTTTATGGGCTCGGGCGCCAACATGTCATTGATTTTCATGACGCCCCAGTTTAGCGCCTGCATCGCACCTAGAGTCGGCGCAGGCGCTTGTGCAAGGGCTCTTATTGTTGTGCCTGAGCCCAGAAGTCGCTGACATTCCATCCAAATGAGTAGATGGCGCGGCGCACTACCGGCAGGGAAAGCCCGATGACGGAGGAGGGATCGCCCTCGATGCGGTCGATGAACCAGCCACCGAGTGCCTCAAGCGTAAAGGCGCCGGCGCACTGCAGTGGCTCCCCGCTCGCAGCGTAGGCGGCGATATCATCGTCGCTTGCCTGCGCAAAGTAAATGACGGTGCGGGAAGTCTCGACGTGGCGGCGGCCGTCGGCGATGAGGCAGTGCCCCGTCAGTAGCTCGGCGCGGCGGCCAGCCTGGGCCTGCCAGCGCGCTACGGTAGCTTCGGCAGTGAGAGGTTTGCCCTGTAGCTCGCCGTCGAGGAGGAGCATGGAATCCCCGCCAATGACGAGGTCATCGGGGTAGGAGCTGGCGACCTTTTCGGCCTTGGCGCACGCCAGCGCGGCGACGATACCTTCTGGGGCAGCAGGACTAAGCCCTGCCTCGATGGCGCGTTCGTCGACGTTGGCGGGGGCTAAAACGGGTTCAACCCCGCCCGCCCGCAGGATGGCTGCGCGCGAAGGGGATTGGGAGGCTAGAACAATGCGCATCAGTAGTAGCGGACGTTGCGGAACGCGGCGGGGTTGAAGATGTCCTGGGCGCCCAGCGGGTTGTAGCGCTCCTCGAGACGGCCCCACATGTTGCGCTCGCCGGTGCCAGATTGAGTCTGCTGGGCGCGCGCCTGCGCGGAGAGCTGGGCCAAGACGGCGGTGAGCGCGGCAACCTCGGAGTCGGAAGGGTTTCCCTTGAGGATGCTAAAGGCCGGGGTGGTCATGGTTTCTCCTTTTAGAGGGTGATATTGCCGTGCTTCTTGGGCAGCTGGGCAACGACCTTGCGCTCAAGCAGGCGCAGCCCCTCGATGAGGTAGCCGCGCGTTGCAGAAGGCTCGATGACGTTGTCCACTAGGCCGTTTTCTGCTGCGGCATAAGGATGTAGGAACTGAGCGGCCAGCTCAGCCTCATTATCAGGGTTAGCGCCCTCGCCGTAGATGGCCAAAGCGGCCTGCGAGGCCTGGGTAACGGCGATTTCGGCGGTGGGCCAGGCATAAACCAGGTCCGCGCCGAGGTCCTTGGAACCCATGAAAACATAGGCAGGACCGATGGCTTTGCGGGTGATGACGGTGAGGGTACCCACGGTGGTCTCCGCGAAGGCGAAGGCCAGCTTGGAGGCGCGACGCACAAGGCCGGCCTTTTCTTCCTCCGGGGTGGGAACGAAGCCAGGGGAGTCGACGAATTCGATGACTGGGGTGTTAAAGGCGTCGCAGGTGCGGATGAAGCGAGCGGCTTTCTCCGCGGCGGCGGCATCGAGTGCACCGGCGAGTGCGAGCGGCTGATTGGCCACGATGCCTACGGCGCGTCCCTCAATGTGGGCAAAGCCGGTGAGGATGTTTTCCGCGGTGCTCGCCGAAAGTTCAAAGAAAGAGCCTTCATCGACAACGGTGGCGATGACATCACGCATGTCGTAGGCCTCTGCGGCGCCATCGGGGATGATGACATCAAGGGCGCGGTCGCGCTCAGTGATGTTATCGGCGATAGCCCCAGTTGCTACCTCAGCCGCGCTCCGTGGAGCCTCCGCCCGGTTATTGGCAGGGAGGAAAGACAGTACGTCGCGCGCGAGGGACAGAGCATCCTCCTCGTTGGCGGCGACGAGCTGTGCGGTTCCTGCTGCGGCGTGAACCGCGGCACCGCCGAAGCTTTCGACGTCTGCGTCGGCCACGTGCCCTGCGGCCTGGTGGAGCGTTGCGCCTTCGGTGATAATGAGGACATCACTCAGCGTGGGGGCGAAAGCGGCGATTCCAGCGGTGTCACCGAGGACGACGCCTAACTGCGGGATTAGCCCCGAGGCGGCGGTCACACGCGCCATAATGCGGGCATAGCCGGCCAGGGTGGCAATGCCCTCCTGCACGCGGGGGCCCGTGGAATCGTAGAGACCAATGATGGGCACGCCTGTTTTGAGGGCCAGATCGTAGAGCTTGGTCAGCTTCTCGGCATAAACCTCGCCCTGAGTCCCGTCAAAGACGGTGGCATCCTGGCTAAAGACGCATACCTTGCGCTTGTCGACGACGCCGTAACCGGTGACGATGCCATCGGTATAGGGGCGGTCATGCTCGCGGCCAAAGGCGGTGGAGCGGTGCCTGGCAAGCGCGTCCATCTCCACGAAAGTTCCCTCATCAACCAGCTTCTCGACGCGTTCGCGTGCGCTGAGGTGGCCTGCGGCATGTAAGGCCTCGACGACGTCCGCGCCCATAGGGGTGCGGGCCTCGGACAGACGATTGCCGAGGTCCTCGATCTTGCCGGCAGTGGTCTTAAGATCAGTCATGGGGTCCAATTCTACAACCCCACTCCTTAAAGCGGGATGTTGCCGTGCTTGCGGGCCGGACGAGGAACGTTCTTGTCGGCATACAGGCGCAGGTTGCGGGTGATGGCGCTGCGGGTCTCGGAGGGAAGGATGACCGCATCGATAAGGCCACGCTCGGCAGCCTTATAAGGATTGAGCATGTGGTCTTCGTACTCGCGCTCGAAGGATTTGGCCAGCTCCTGGACATCGAGGCCCTTCTCGTGGGCCTGCTTGAGCTCCTTGCGGTAGATGAAGCCGACGGCTCCGGCCGCGCCCATGACCGCGATCTGCGCGGTGGGCCATGCCAGGTTGACGTCGGCGCCCAAGCCCTTGGAACCCATGACACAATATGCTCCGCCGTAGGCCTTGCGCATGGTCACGGTGATCTTCGGGACGGTGGCCTCGCCGTAGGCGTAGAGCAGCTTGGCCCCGCGGCGCAAAATGCCCGAGTGCTCCTGGCTGGCGCCGGGCAGGAAGCCCGGGACGTCAACCAGCAAGACGATGGGGATGTTGAAGGCGTCGCAGGTGCGAATAAACCGTGCGGCCTTCTCAGAGGAGTCGATGTCGAGGCAGCCGGCGTAGACCTGCGGCTGGTTGGCCACGAAGCCGACGCTTTGGCCTTCGATGCGGCCGAAGGCGACAACGACGTTCTCGGCGCGCTCGGCTTGAATCTCGAGGAACTCGCCATCATCCGTCAGGGCCTCAATGACTTCCTTGACGTTGTAGGGCTGAGTGGGAGAGTCAGGGATGATTTCATCGAGACGCAGATCGCTAGCGGCCTCGTCCCCCAGCTCCTCGAAGTCCTCGAAGGGTGCGCGCTGGCGGTTGTTGGAGGGAAGATATCCCACTAGGTCATGGACCCAGTCGAGGGCCTCTTCATCGGAGGCGGCGGTGTAGTGAGAGTTACCTGCGGCGAGCATGTGGGCGGCGGCGCCGCCGAGTTCTTCTTGGGTGATCTCTTCGCCGGTGACGGTCTTGATGACATCTGGGCCGGTGACGAACATCTTGGACTTCTTGTCCACCATGACGACGAAGTCTGTCAGGGCCGGCGAGTAGGCGTTGCCGCCTGCACACGCGCCCATGATGACGGAGATCTGCGGCACGACGCCGGAGGCCTTGATGTTCTGGTAGAAGGTCTGGGCAATCCAGTCCAGCGATACGGCGCCATCCTGGATACGTGCGCCGGCGCCCTCGTAGAGTCCGATGAGCGGGCGGCCGGTGGTCACGGCGAGCTCCATGATCTTCACCATCTTCTCGCCGTAGACCTCGCCCAAGGCGCCGCCGAAGACGGTTCCATCCTGGGAGAAGATGCAGACCTCGCGGCCATCGATGGTGCCCCAGCCGGTGACGATGCCGTCGGTGGGGATCTTCTTCTTCGACATGCCGAAGTCCGTGGTGCGGTGGGTGGCTAGCATGTCGGTTTCGACGAAGGAGCCCTCGTCGAGGAGGTAATCTAGGCGATCGCGCGCAGTGAGGCGGTCCTGGGCGTGAACCTTGTCAATGGCCTTGTCGCCCATGGGCTTTTCAGCCGCGGCGCGGCGCCTCTTGAGCTCAGCGATCTTTTCCGCTGTGGTGTTTGCGTTGTTCAAGCTGTCGAGCTCCGCCAAATGTGAGGAAATGGTCATGTTTGGAGAGTTTAGGCAATTTTGCGCCGGTTTTACACCTTGCCACGCCGGTGATTTCACTCACAAAAGTAGTTTATGCTGGTAGCTGGCCCGCCAGCCGCGGGAAATCTGGCTGCTCAGGACGAAGGTAAATGGTGGGAAGGCCGAGCCGGCAAAGAAAGCGGACAAAGAAAAAGCACCCGAATCGCATCGTCCTAGTGCTTCAGGGCGGGGGGCAAAATGTCCCTAGCCTGAGGCTGACTTGGTAGATGCGGTGCGGGCGCGCTTTCTTGCTAGTCGAGCCAGCCAAAGTCGAGCAGGAAAAGCTCGACCGCCGGCAGCTCGGTGGAGGAGGGGCTGCGTCCCTCGGTAGCCTTGAAGGCTTCGATGACCTCGTTGCGTGTCGCTGGGATGAGGTCATCCTCAACGAGTTTCTCGGCCACTCGAGCCTCCACGGGAGTGGATGCAAGGGTATCTAACCCGGTTCCGGTGGCGCTTTTAAATACGGCGGAGACTGAATTGAGAAGTCCTTTGAGTGAATTCATGTTCTCTCACCTCTTTTCGGTTAGTGGGGAAGGACGTTGCCGCTCGGCGGGTTTTGCCGAGGGGCATTGGCTACTTCTGACTCTTAAAGTACGCCCGTCCTATTAGGGTGTCAATACTGATTTAACTATTTGTTTACCTTTTGTTCACCTTGGGCGGGGTTAGGAGAAGAGACTTAACCCGAAGTAGTGATTGAGGGAGCCTTTGGCTATCCACAAGATGGCCACGACAATGACCAGGGCAAGGATGCCGTAGACCGACCAGCCAAGGACCTTCATCTGCGGGGAGGCCGCGGTATCACCGACGATAACTCCCTCGCTATTGCGAACGGGGTCACCCGTCATGCAGCGCATACCGAGCGCAAACAAAATGGGGATACCGGCCCCGAAGGCCAGTGCTAGGCCGGCCACGCGGATAATTGCTTCAAAGATTTCTGCTGGGGACATAATTGTGTGCCTACTTTTCTGCCGCGGGGGCAGGTTCTGTGACTCCGACGGCAACGGGCTGAAGGGTGGTGGAAGCTGCGGCCTGCTCGACGGTGATAGAGGAATCGACGGTCTCTGCGTTGGAATCCCAGTCATCGTTGACGTTGGAGGCGTCGACCGGGTTCATGTGCGAGCGGATGACGATGACGGTGGCCATGGCGATAAGGAGGATGAAGTCCACGATGGCGCCCACCACTGTCGAGCTGAAGGAGGACACCCCGTTGGCGATCCACCAGCTGAGGAATCCGACGATGGCGGCACAAGGCAAGGTGATGAGCCAGGCCGCGGCCATGCGCATGGCGACGCCCCAGCGCACCTGCGCACCCTTGCGTCCAATGCCGGTGCCCAGGATGGAACCGGTGGATACGTGCGTGGTGGACAGCGCCATACCGCCGGCGGCGGAGGTCAAGATGATCGCGGCCGAGGATGCCTCGGCGGCCATGCCCTGGGGGGATTCGATCTCCACGAGGCCCTTGCCTAGGGTGCGAATAACGCGCCATCCTCCGGAGAGAGTGCCGGCCGCAATGGCGATGGCGCAGCCGAAGATCACCCAGGTGGGCAGGCGGGCGTCGGGGTTGGCCTCACCCGCAGCAACAAGTGCCAGGAAGATGACGCCCATCGTCTTCTGGGCGTCGCCGGCACCGTGTGCCAAAGACACCAGGCAGGCGGTGACAATCTGACCGTGGCGGAAGTGCTCGTTCTTGACGCGGTGCGGGATCGTGTTGGTGATCCAATAGACCATGAAGGTGCCGCAGGCCGAGACAAAGGCGGCAATAAAGGGCGAAACCAAGGCAGGAATGATGATCTTTCCCGCAATCGAGGACCAGGCCACGCCTGCCGTTCCCATGGCTGCAAAAGCAGCGCCGATGAGGCCGCCGAAAAGGGCGTGGGAAGAAGAGGAAGGCATGCCCAGCAGCCAGGTGAAGAGGTTCCAGAAGATGCCGCCGATAAGGCCGGTGAAGACAACCATGAGCAGCGCTTCGCCGTCGACAGGCACGGAACCACCGGCGGTGCTGATGTCGTAGGAATCGAGGTTAACTATTCCCTTGGCCACTGTTGCAGCAACGTGGACCGAAAGGAATGCGCCGACCAGGTTAAGGGCAGCGGAGATGGCTACGGCGGTAAAGGGCTTGAGCGCACCGGTGGCGATGGAGGTTGCCATGGCGTTCGCGGTGTCATGGAAGCCGTTGGTGAAGTCGAATGCGAGAGCGGTGACGATGACAATGGCCAGGATGATGAGTGTCGCTGTCACAATAGCGACCCCTTTCGGAGGAGAAGTAAAAGAGCCTTGAACAGACAAAACTGGAAATAGGGGAGACGAGGCGTCCCCGCCGCAGTCATGCCTCTAGGGCCGGAGCGGTATGGAAGATGCCACCCAAGCAGGGAAGAAGCTGACGAGGATTAGGCTAGACCTGCGTTGATGCTCTGTATAATCAACGCTTTCGCGGCGAGGCTATGCCGCGTGGGCCGCACGCAGGGAATATGGACCATTATGTTTGACAGTATGGCCGTTAGCGGCGTCCCAGCCTTCTTAGACGGGGAGGCAATTATGGCACACGATGCCTGAAGTTCAACCAAAGTTCACTTATATGGGCGTCGAAAAGCGTGCGTGAGACGCCACGCTCCGCTAATCTTCCGCCGCCTCGACCGGGATCCAGGCATAGCCATAAGGACCCAGCTCGACCATGCCGAGGTCCACCGTTTCATCGCAGAAGTTATGCAGGCACAACAAACCGCCACGCTCGAAGGCGAGTACTCCGATGTGCCCGCTTTCCACCGCTTCGAAGGGTGCGGTGCCCAACTTCGGATGCGCCTTGCGTTCTTGGACCATCGTGCGCACAACGTTAAGCAGCGATTCCGGGTCATCTACCTGCTCCGCCACTGAAATGCCCTTGCCTCCGACGATGGGGCGGCGCGGATGGGAGGAGGTGGTGAAGCCGGCACCCGGGCCCGGCTCCCATTGCATGGGGGTGCGTACGGCATCGCGGTCAGGAAGGGAGGTGTCATCGAGCATGCCTATCTCATCGCCGTAGTACAGGAAGGGCGAGCCTGGCATGGTGAGAAGAAGCGAGTACATTAACTCGATCTTGCGCCGATCCTGTCCCATGAGTGGCGCCAAGCGCCTGGCGATGCCGACGTGGGCGCGCATGCTGTCATCGGGCAGGTAGGCGGAATAGAGGAGCGAACGGTTTCCCTCATCGACCATCTCGAGGGTGAGCTCGTCGTGGTTGCGCACGAAGGTGCCCCATTGGCAGTTCTCCGGAAGGGTCGGCATAGCCGCCATGATGTTGTAGATAGGGGAGGCGTCCCCCAGCGCGAAGGCCTGAAAGAGACGCGGCATCAGCGGGAAGTTAAAGACCATGTGAAAGCGGTCGCCCTTACCAAAGAACTCCATGGTTTCGGAGGGGGGTTGGTTCGCCTCCGCCAGCATGATGGCGTCGGGATAGTTCTCATCAAGGAAACGACGGATCTTCTCAATGAACTCGATAGTCTCTGGGAGGGATTCGCCTCCGACCCCATCACGCTCGTAGAGATAAGGAATGGCGTCGAGGCGGAAGCCGTCTAGCCCCTTGTCCATCCAGAAGGACAGGATATTGAATACTTCCTCGTGCACCAATGGATTGTCATAGTTCAAGTCCGGTTGGTGCGAATAAAAGCGGTGGAAGTAGTACTGGCCACGGGTCTCATCCCACTGCCAATTCGAGTCCTCCGCGTCGGTGAAGATGATGCGGATTTCCGGATAGCGCTGTGCATCATCGCCCCACACGTAGTAGTCGCCATAAGGACCGTTGGGATCCAGGCGCGATTGCTGGAACCACTCATGTTCTATGGAGGTGTGGTTGAGTGCCAGATCAGTCATGATGCGCATATCGCGCTTCTTGAGCTCTGCAACGAGCTCCTCGAAGTCCGCCATCGTGCCATAGTCCGGGTGGATGGAGTAATAATCGGCGATGTCGTAGCCGTCGTCGCGCATGGGTGAGGCGTAGAAGGGCGATAGCCACAGACAATCCACGCCCAGCCACTTGAGGTAGTCCAGCTTGTCGATGACCCCGCGCAGGGTACCGACACCACTACCCGTGGTGTCCTTGAAAGAACCTACGAGGGCTTGGTAAAAGATTGCATTGCGAAACCAGAAGCTACCGGACATGGAAACAAAAGTACCGGAGAACCCGTGCTGCGGAGGGGGAATCCTGCGGTGTTTTGTTGATAGCTACTTCTCAGCCTCGTGCAGTGCCTTCGACTTGGCCCTGACCAGCCCATAGACCATAAGGCACAGCGCTCCGGCGAGCAGTCCTGGCCACAGGGCCGGCGCCGGCGCAAAGAGGTTGAGGATGGCTTGGATGAGGGCAAGAACGGCGAAGAAGCCGGCGAAACCAATGGCGGTGTCCCACAACAAGGACTGACGCATTACTGCTCCACGGTCACCGTGAAGGTGATGGTCTGGGGGCCTTCGAGTGTTACCTCGCCTTGGCCGGGGGCGGTGGCGCTAAAGCCGGGATTAAAGCGGGCGCTGCCGTCATCGTAGCCTTGGCGGAAGGCGAGGAAGTCCGGTGTGCTCTCGGGGCTGTAGGCGTCGAGATCCGCCGCCGGCACCACGATGTTGAGCACTTGGCCTTCGACGAGGTTTTGCTGGGATCCGGCCAGCTCGGAGACCGGAACCGTGACTGGGGCGATGACGGGGGAAATAGCCGGCTGGGAGGTAGGAGGCTGTGAGTCGGCAGGCTGGGAGATAGCAGTACTCGTTTCCGGGGGATTGGGAGAGGGATTCTCATTGGCGGGCGAGCAACCGGTCACCAACGCGGTGCCCACGACAATGGGAACGATCATGGAAGGGGAGCGGGAAATAGACATTAGGCCTTGACACCTCCTGCGGTTAGGCCAGCGACGATGCGGTGCTGGAAAATAAGCACCATGATGATGAGCGGAATGGTGACGAGTGCCCCGGCTGCCATCGTGGCCGCGTAGGGATACTCAAAAGCCGAGGGGCCTGAGAAGCGCGCGATTGCCACGGTGACCGGCTCGGTGCCGGTGGTTGAAAGCTGCCGCGCGAGCATGAACTCATTCCAGGTCGTGATGAAAGCGATGATGGCGGTGGTAAACAGCGCCGGTGCAGCCAAAGGCAGGAGAATGAGGCGGAATGCCTGGCTGCGTGAGGCGCCGTCGACACGCGCGGCCTCCTCTAATTCCCACGGCAGCTGGCGGAAGAAGCTGAGCAAGGTATAGACCGTAAGCGGCAGCGCGAAGGAGATGTTGGGAATAATCATGGCGCGGTAGGTGCCGATCCACTCAAGGTTGCCAAAGAGCTGGAAGAGCGGAGTCACCAGCGCGATCGCAGGGAACATCGAAGCAGCCAAGATGATGCCGGTGATGATGCCCTTGCCGGGGAATTCATAGCGCGCGAGCGCGTAGGCGGTAAACACTCCAACGAGAACGGCGATGAGGGTGGTGGCAAGTGAGATGAACACGGAGTTGCCCATCGCCGCTAGGAAGTTATTGCCCTTGTCTGTGGCCAGCGCGTCGCGGAAGTTCTGCAGCGTGAGGTGGGTGGGCCAGGGGGTGGTATCGAAGGTATGGGCCTTATTGCGGAAAGCGGTGACCACCATCCAATAGAAGGGCGCTAGGCCCCAGAACATGATGAAAAGGATGCCGGCGTAGTGTCCGAACTTTTTCACTGTGCTGCCCCTTTCTGAATGCGGCGACGTTCCTTGCCGGAGACATCAGCGCCCAGGAGGCGCACCAAGATGAAGGCGACGAAGAAGATGAGAAGGAAAATCAGGGTGGATAGTGCGGAGGCCGAATTGAAGTTTCCTTGGCGCATATCCTCAACCACCAGCTGGGAGATAGTGGCGGTAGGGGAGTTGGAAGAAGAGGAAATCATGATGACCGGCAGGTCATACATGCGCAGGGCGTCGAGCGTGCGGAACAAAATGGCCACCATTAGTGCGGGGCGCACTAGGGGGAGCGTGATGGTGAAAAAGAGCTGCAAGCGCGTGGCACCGTCAACGCGGGCGGCATCATAGACATCCCGCGGAATCATCTGCAGACCGGCCAGAATGAGCAGCGCCATAAAAGGCGAGGTCTTCCAGACATCAGCAACAATGACCGCTAGGCGGGCAAATGCGGGATCCGTGGTCCACGCGATGTCCGTGCCGAGCAGGGAGTTGACGATACCGTCGGGGGCGAACATGAACTGCCAGAGCTTGGCGGTAACGGCGGTGGGGATTGCCCACGGGATAAGCACAGCGGCTCGCACCAAGCCGCGGCCCCTATAGCTGCCGTTCATGATGAGTGCCATGAACATGCCCAAGATGATTTCTAGGCTCACCGTGACCACCGTGAAAAAGAGGGTGATCTGAACTGCGGGCCAGAAGTCCGTGGCGATAACCCCGGGCGGGCATTGGGAGACCACACCCGTGGCGGACATGCAGCGATTGTTGATCCAGTAGAGGTAGTTCTCCAGCCCTGCGAAGCCGCCGTCCACGAATACCCCGGTGCTGGGATCGAGGTGCCGGTTGGCTTGGAAGGACAGCGCGATTGCTCGCACGATGGGGTAGCCAATGACGATGGCCAGCACGATGAGCGCTGGCGCAACGAGGGCGCCAATCTGCAGGTGCTGTTTGCGCTTGCTGGCATTGGGTGATTTTAGTGCCACGCTGCTGCGCCTTTCTTTACGGAGACTTCTGGGTGAGTAGGAAGAAGCGGAACAAAGCCTAGAAGCGGGCAAGCCCGAAGACCTGCCCGCTTGTTTCTTGCCCGCCTCACCGCGGTGGCGGTGAGGCTTAGAAGGTACGACCTAGAAAGTGAGATCTAGAAGGTGCGACCTCTAAGAGGGGTAGGGTGCTTTAACCTTAGCCCTGTGAGGCGGCCTCGATGGCAGCCTTCATGTCTGAAGCCGCATCATCGACGGACTTGCCAGCAGTCAGTGCTGCGTAAGCGTTATCCTGCACGGCCTTGGAGATGGCGCTGTAGAACGGGGAAACCGGACGTGGTGCAGCATTCTCCAGGGATTCCTTCAGCGCAGGCAGGTACGGGAACTGCTCCACGAGTGCGGGATCGTCATAGATGGAGGAGAGAACCGGCGGGAAGGAGGCCTCAGCGAAGGACTTCTGGTTGTCCTCGTTGATGATGAACTTCATGAAGTCCAGCGCGGTGGCCTTGTGCTTGGAATTGATGTTGATGCCGTTGTTGTAGCCACCCAAGGTGGACACTCCGACATCATCCTTGCCCACGAGCGGGGAGACCTCGAACTTCACGCCGGCGTCCTCGGCGTTGGTGT
This sequence comes from Corynebacterium sp. UBA4397, assembly GCF_002390965.1. NCBI lineage: Bacteria > Bacillati > Actinomycetota > Actinomycetes > Mycobacteriales > Corynebacteriaceae > Corynebacterium > Corynebacterium sp. UBA4397. The sequence continues at coordinate 122,708 of NZ_DGRD01000017.1, read as the reverse complement.
ACATATACGGCCAGTTGATGGCGAATGCCGACTTGCCCTCGGTAAAGGCCAGGTTGGTCTCTTCCTCGGTGGCTGCGGTGGAAGCCTTGGTGATGACGCCATCGGCGTAGGCATCAACCATGGCCTGCATGCCGGCCTTGGCTTCAGGGGAATCAACCGTGACGGCGCCCTGGTCATCGAGGACCGAGCCACCCCAGCCTTCGATGAAGCCAATGGTGTTGACCGTCAGGCCCTCGTACTGCTTGAGCTGAGTGGTCAGGCAGCCTTGGTCACCGGAGAGTCCCTCACAAGCGGACTTGATGTCATCGAACTTGGTCGGCTGCTCCTTGGCGAGGTCGGTGTTGCGGAAAAGCAGCTGACCATTGGTGTTTTGCGGCAGCGCATAGAGCGTGTCGTTATAGGTGGCAGATTCCACGGTGGCAGGTAGCAGTTCTGCGGTGTCTACCTTGAGGTCATCGGTGAGCGGGGCGAGCCACTGGTTGGCAGCGAAGTCTGCGGTCCAGACCACGTCGAGCGCCATGACGTCATAATCCGAGTTGCCTGCCTGGAGGGACTGCACGAGGGTCTCACGCTGTGCGTCGGCCTCACCGGCCAGTTCCTTGAGCGTTACTTCCTCATCGGGGTGTTCTGCGTTCCACTTCTCGATGATGGGCTGAAGCTTATCGGTATCGTTCTTGCCCATTGCGAAGCTGATGGGGCCGCGTGCGTCGGTGCCCTCGGTGGCGGCGCCATTAGACGAGCCGGAGTCCTCGGAGGAGGAGCAGCCAGCAAGGACGAGAGCAAGTGCTGCGGTGCTAACGATTGCGCCGCGTTTCACGGCACGGAGTCGGGAGATCTTCATGGGGATTCACCTTTCGGAAAACTTTTGGCTTATACAAAAGTATGATGCGGACGGCGATATAAGAGTGGTTTTGGGAATAATAGCGCGTAGGGGTGACTTCAATCACCCCCGTCTAGGCGGAGAGGCGCACTCCAGTTTCGGTATCGAAGCGGTGGGCTTGTTCCGGATCGAAGTCCAGCCCTACCTCCTCGCCGCGCGCAGGGATGACCCCTGCTTCCGCACGAGCAACGAAGCGCTGGGAGCCAACGGTGACGTACACATAGGATTCCGCCCCTAGTTCTTCGACGATGTCGACGACGCCAGTGAGTTCACCGTGCTCAGCGCTTAGGCGAATGTTTTCAGGCCGAACGCCTAGCCTGTGGCCGGCGAAGTCAAAGATATTCATCGAGGGGGAGCCGATGAAGCCTGCAACAAATTCGTTGGCGGGGCGATCGTAGAGTTCCCGTGGCGGGGCGACCTGCTGCAGAATGCCGTCCTTGAGTACGGCGACGCGATCTCCCATGGTCATTGCCTCGACCTGGTCGTGGGTGACATAGACGGTGGTGGTGCCGAGTCTTTGCTGCAAGCTGGCTAGTTCCGAACGCGTTTGTACGCGCAGCTTGGCATCGAGGTTGGACAGCGGCTCATCCATGAGGAAGACCTTGGGCTGGCGCACAATGGCGCGCCCCATGGCCACGCGCTGGCGCTGACCACCGGAGAGATCCTTTGGCTTGCGGTCAAGGAGCTCGCTCAGTCCGAGCGTCTCGGCGGCCTCTGCCACCTTGGCCTTGATCTCTGCCTTGGGCAAGCGTGCTAGGCGTAGGGCAAAACCCATATTCTCTGCCACCGTGAGGTGCGGATATAGCGCGTAGTTCTGGAAGACCATGGCGATGTCTCGCTCACCAGGCTCCAGGTTGGTCACGTCTTCATCATCGATGAGGATCCGGCCGCTGGAGACGGGCTCCAGCCCTGCCAGGGAGCGCAACGTGGTGGACTTTCCGCACCCGGAGGGTCCAACGAGGACGAGGAACTCTCCGTCGGAGATGGTGAGGTCGAGCTCTGCCACCGTGGGAGATGCCGCCCCGGAGTAGGTGATACTGACCTTCTCAAAAGTGACCTTTGACATGGACGTTACATTAGCACTGCACAGTGCTCGGGCTCACCATCTTTGGGGCGAGGTGCTGCGCACTTCCTACGGTTGAGGCCCTCCGCACAGGTATCATCTCCTCTATGACTGCCTTAAACCTAGACAAGATTCGTGCCGCGTTGAGCGATGACTATGCCGAGATCGACTACGTGGAGCAAACTACCTCCACTAATACTGACCTCATGCAGGCGGATGACGTGGTTGACCGCACCGTGTTGCTCACTGATGAGCAGGTAGCGGGCAAGGGAAGACTGGGGCGGACGTGGGTCTCGCCAGCTGGTACCCAGCTCATCTTCTCCACCCTTTTGCTCCCACATACCCTCGAGCATTTGGGGACCCTGCCCCTAGCAGTCGGTCTCGCCGTTACAGACTCAATCGAGCGCACAGTACTCAAGTGGCCCAATGACGTGCAGATTGATGGAAAGAAGCTTTGCGGCATCCTCGCCGAGGCCGGCCCCGTCGGTGCCGCCTTTAAGTCCCTGCCCAAGACCGAGCTGACCAAGACCGAAGTCAATAAGGCTGAGATTAATAAGGCTGAGGTCAGCAAGGCTGAGATTAATAAGGCTGAGGTCAGCAAGGCTGAGATTAATAAGGCTGAGATTGCGCCGAAGACGGCCGCAGCGGATGCCCCTTCGGCGCGCGTTGTCTTGGGCGTTGGCCTCAACGTCACACTGACACGGGAGCAGCTGCCCATTGAGAGGGCCACCTCGCTTGCCATCGAGGGTATGGACACTGACCGCACTGAGCTGGCAATCAAGGTGCTCAAGAATCTGCGTCGGCGCATTGATCAGTGGGACAAGCAGGACCCCCAGCTCTTGGAGGACTACCGCGCGGTGTGCTCTTCCATTGGCCAGGAAGTCCGCCTCGAGGCGCCGTCTGGAAATGTTATCGGCCTTGTGGAAGGCGTCGCCGATGATGGCCGCATCAACGTTGGCGGGCAGTACTACTCGGCCGGTGACGTCACCCACCTGCGCCCGACGTCTTCTTAAAGCCCAAAGCCTCAAGCAAGCGGTGCGGTCGTGCGGTCCCCGCTTCGTGCATGTGGAGTGTCCAAGACTAGCGGGTAGGATTCCCACCTATGGGAATGATGAAGATGGGACAAGGCGAGGTCATCCGCGCGGATATGACCACGCCATTTCGCGCGCTGATCTTCCCATTCTTGGAGCTCATTTTGGTCACCGGCCTAGCTTGGATAGCGATTGGCTGGTGTGACACCCAAGGCGTCGATTTGGCGCTGCGTAATGCGCTCGTCGGGGTGTGGGCGATCTTGGCGGCTTGGCGTTTCGGAGTGCCGCTGTTTAAGGCGCGGCGGCGCCGATTCATTGTTACCAACCAGCGAGTTATCGCCCGCCAAGGCAAGAAGGTTGATTCGATTCCGCTGCGCGATATAAGCGGAGCCCGCCGCCGGCGTGGCGGCATTTCACTGGCCATCCATGGATTCGAGCGGCCACTCTACTTTTCTGATGTGCCCAAGGCTAAGAAAGTAGAGGCCCTGCTCAACGAGAAGCCCTGGTACTAGCCTGCTCTGGCCGGGTACTAAGCCGAGGGCTTTCAGTCGCGGCCTTTGATCTCCGTGGTGTGGAGCTGGTGGTCGAGGTCTTCTGGGGCAAGATTCGCGCTCTCAAACTCCCGGGTGAGGGGTAGGCGCAGCTCCAAGTCGGTGCCTGGGCACATTTCGATGGTGGCCTTGTCTACGGTGTAATCGAGCAGGTGACCGCCGTATTTGTGATCGGCGTCGATAAAATGCACGTGGCAGCCCGGGACCGAGATTCCTTTCTCGAAGACTGGCGTGCGGAATCCGCCAATGACGCCCTCGACGTTACTGAAGTGCAGCTCTGCATCGCTTCCTACCGCCTGCGCCATGGGAGGATAGGGCTTGGGTTGTTTGACCACCGTACGGGTAGTAACCGAGCTGAATGTTCCCACCATGCGCACGGCGTACATGTAGTTGGCGGAGGGCAGGACTTCATCGATGAGATCGGAGAGATCGCTGCGGTGCATCCCGGGAGGGGCATCGACCGTGATACGAGGCACGAAGTTTGTCACCACCGCGTAGGGCGAGCGCTGGGAGAGATCGGCTACCTGCGCGGAGCCATCCCCGCGCAGCTGGTAGCAGACTCCGTCAACGATGATCATCTCTCCGTCGAGAGCATCGAAGGTGCCAATGCCGAAGTTGCCCTTGCCGAGTAGTTCTCCCACGGACATTTCGCCGTCGTAGATTCCGTCGAGCAGTGCGGTCATCAAAGAGTTTTGGAAGATGGTATGCCGAGCGATCATAGTCCTAAGGCTAGTATTGGGCGAGTGAGTGAACAAGCAAAGCTAAACGTTACCGTCTTCGGCGATGGCCAACTTGCTCGAATGATGCAGCCCGCCGCCGCAGAGCTCGACATCCACCTGCGGATCCTGGCATCGCGTTCGGACTCTTCTGCAGCCCAGGTTATCCCCGATGCCATCATCGGTGACTACCACGATTACGCCACCCTGCGCGGGGCCGCCAAAGGCTCCGATGCCGTGACCTTTGAACACGAGCATGTGCCCAATGAGTATTTGCGGGCGCTCATCGCCGCAGGATTTAATGTGCAGCCCCAACCTGCGGCGTTGATCAACGCCCAGGACAAGCTCATCATGCGTCAGCGCCTGCAAGAGCTGGGTGCGCCTATTCCTGCTTTCCAGGCCATCAATTCGGCTGAGGAGGCCGCGCATTTCTGGGCGCAGACGGGTGGGCACGTGTGCTTGAAAGCCCGCCGTGATGGCTATGACGGCAAGGGCGTATGGTTCCCAGGATCCGAGGCTGAGCTGGTGGCGCTGACCACCCAACTGCTAAAGAAAGACACTCCTTTGATGGCGGAGAAGAAGGTGGCGCTCACCCGCGAGCTCTCCATCCTCGTGGCACGGCGCCCTTCCGGGGAGACCAAGGAATGGCCGATCACGCAATCGGTCCAGCGCAACGGCGTCTGTGCCGAGGCCATGGCCCCTGCACCGGACCTCTCCCCGCAGCTGGAAAAGCGTGCCCGCGACCTGGGGGTGGAAATTGCGCAGTCTCTAGGCGTTACCGGCGTGCTTGCCGTGGAGCTCTTCGCCTTCACCGGAGAAAACGGTGAGGAAGACATCGCGGTCAATGAGCTAGCAATGCGCCCGCATAACACCGGGCACTGGACGCAGGATGGTTCTGTGACCTCCCAATTCGAGCAGCACCTTCGTGCGGTACTGGATTTGCCGCTGGGAGCAACGGAAGAAACCGCAGCGATTACTGTCATGGCCAATGTGCTGGGAGCCCCGGAGGATCCGCAGATGCCAATGCGCGAGCGAGTACGTGAGGTCATGGAGCGTTATCCGGCTGTCAAGATTCACCTCTATGGCAAAGCACACCGCCCCGGTCGCAAGATTGGTCACGTTAATCTATGCGGCACCGACGTGCAGGCCACGCGGGAGCAGGCGCAGGCGGCGGCGCACTTCCTAGTGCATGCGCAGTGGCCGGACACTGTCTAACTGGACACTGACTAAGAGGATCTATCTACGTAGATTTAATTGTTGATCTGTTGAATTAAGGAGTACTGCAATGCAACCACTCGTCGGCCTCATCATGGGCTCAGATTCTGATTGGCCCACCGTAGAACCAGCAGCAGAGGTGCTCGCTGAGTTCGGGGTGCCTTTCGAGGTGGGCGTCTTAAGTGCACACCGCACCCCAGAGAAGATGCTGGCCTATGCCAAGCAGGCACATACTCGTGGCTTGCAGGCAATCATTGCGTGTGCTGGCGGCGCTGCGCACCTGCCTGGCATGGTGGCTGCGGCCACCCCCTTGCCGGTAATTGGCATTCCGCGTGCGCTCAAGGATCTTGATGGTCTGGATTCGCTCCTGTCCATCGTGCAGATGCCAGGCGGCGTTCCCGTGGCCACTGTATCCATCGGAGGTGCCAAGAATGCCGGTCTGCTGGCAGTGCGCATCTTGGGGGCGGGCAACCCGCAGCTGGTGGAGAAAATGTCCGACTATCAGCAGCGCATGGCCGCTGAGGTGGAGGAGAAGGACGCCAACCTGCGTCGCCGCCTCATGGAGGGCTAGAGGCCTAGAAGGCCACGCCGCTGCGCAGGATTACGTTGGCATAGGGCGTGGTGGAGCCGGTGCGGACGACGAAGGCGACCTCACTTAGCGCGGCTTTGAGCTGTGCGTGAGTAACTTCCTTGATCGGAACCGTGGGCAATGCCGCGCGGATGGACGCGGGGGTCTCGGTGGCGATGGTTGCACCCTCGACCACCACTGACTCCAGAAGTGCTGCAAGGGTGTCCTCGAAGCTGGGGATGCCGAATACCAAGGCTAGGTCGATGATGGTGGTCCCATGGGGGATGGGCAGCCCGCAATCGGCGATGGCGAAGGAATCGGTGTGGCCGAGCCGGGCCACGGCGCTGGCCAGAGCGGGATTGAGCAATCCGGACTTGAGCATGGTTTTAGACCTCGGGTAGGGCGGATGTAGTAGTGGGATAGGAGGGCTGAGCGCCTGCGCCGGTGGCGGCAAAGGCCCCCACCCGTGCTGCAAAGCGCGCGGCGTCCTCCAGGTTTTCTCCCTCCAGCAGTCGCACGCACAACGCTCCTGCAAAGGCGTCGCCAGCGCCGGTGGTATCGACGGCCTCGATACGAGGGGTGGGGATTTCCGTCACGGCATCCGCAGTAGCCACGAGCGCGCCGGCGGAGCCCAAGGTGAGAACCACAGAGCGAAAACCTGCCCCGAGCAGTCCTTTCGCAAGCTCCCGCGGGCTGGCAGCAGCATCGACCTTCTGGCCCAGCTGAGCCAGGATAAGGCCGGCCTCATGCTCGTTGGCCAGGAGGGGATCCGCGCGCAGTAAAGCGGCGGGATTCACCTCGACCACAGGAGCCAGGTTGATGATGACTCGCCCGGTGGTCGCGGCGACGGCGGCAGCGAAGCCGGAGGAGGGAATCTCGCCCTGTAGCAAGACGATGTCGGCGTCGGCGATGGTGGAGGCGCGGGCGGTGACGAAGGCGTCGTCGACAAGCGCATTCGCGCCGGGCGAGATGACGATGGTGTTCTCGCCGTCGGCAGCGACGGTGATGACGGCCAAGCCGGTGTTGGTGTCAGCCGTGGCCACGGCGGAGACATCGATGCCGGAAGTCTCCATGTAGGCCATGGCGGGCACGGCGTAGGCATCGCGGCCTACCGCGCCGACAAAGGCGACATGTGCACCTAGTTGGGCGGCGGCCACCGCCTGATTTGCGCCCTTGCCGCCGGCGAGAATCTCTCCGCCAATGCCGACGAGTGTTTCACCAGGCAGCGGATGGCGCTCGGCGCGGATGATCAGATCGGCGTTAATGGAGCCGACTACGGTGAGCTTGCTCATTGGAAGTCCTCTACGTTTTCTGCGGTCACGGTGACCACCTCTACTGGAACGTTGCGTTCGGCCTTCTCGCCGCGCAGGAGGGCGGCGGCCTGTTCGACGGCGCGTTGGCCCAGCTCGGCGGGCTGCTGCGCGATGGTGGCGACGAGCTCGCCATCCTTGACGGCCTTGAGCCCATCGAAGGTGCCGTCGAAGGCGACGACCTTGACGTCTTTACCGGCGCGATCCCCCAGGGCCTCCACGGCACCGAGCGCCATCTCGTCATTCTCGGCGAAGATGGCGGTGACATCCGGGTTGGCTTGTAGGAGGTTGGTGGCCACGTTGAGGCCCTCAGTGCGATCGAAGTTGGCCGATTGCTTGGCCACCACCTCGATGTTGGGGTACTCGGCGATGCCTTCCTCGAAGCCTTGGCCGCGCTCGCGGGAGGCCGAGGTTCCGGCGGTGCCCTGCAGGATAAGGATCTTGCCGCGCTGCTCGATGGAGTCCGCTAGGACGTGGGCGGCCTGCTTTCCGCCGGCGATGTTATCGGAGGCGATCATGGAATCGAGTTCCACGCCGCCCACGGCGCGGTCGACGCCGATGACGGGCACCCCATCGTTGGCGATGGCGCGCACGGCAGGGGCCACGGCATCAGAATCGGTGGGATTTACTATGACCACCTTGGCGCCCATGGAGGTGGCGTTGTTGAGCTGATTGACCTGCTGTGCAGGGTCGTCGGAGGCATCCTGGATATCGAGTGGAACATCGAGCTCCTTGGCCTTTTCTTGGGCGCCGTGGCGCAGTTCGACGAAGAAGGGGTTGGTCTGGGTGGAAAGCGCCAGGGTGATGCGGTTCATGTCCTTGGCCGAGCGATTGCATGCGCCCAAAGTGAGCGCGAGCGCGGGGATCATAAGGGCCGCGAGAATCTTCTTAAGCATGACAGTGACTCCTAATCTAGGCCGCGGTCTTATTGCGAATGACGTCGAAGCCGACGGCGAAGGCGATGACGAGGCCGATGACAATCTGCTGCCAGAACGAAGAAACGTTGAGCAGGTTGAGGCCGTTGCGGATGACTGCCAGCAAGATGGCTCCGACGAGGGTTCCCGTTGCCTTGCCGGAGCCACCCGCCAGGGAGGCGCCGCCGATGACAACTGCGGCGATGGCGTCGAGCTCATAACCTGCGCCTGCCTGCGGCTGGGCGGATTCCAGGCGCCCTGCCATGACCATGCCGGCGAGGCCCGCGAACAGGCCGGAGAGCGCGAATACCGAAATCTGGATGCGCTTGACCGGCAATCCGGACAGGCGTGCGGCCTCGATGTTGCCGCCGATGGCGTACATGGAGCGGCCCAGTACGGTGCGTTCCAGGATGAACCAGCATACGACTCCGGCGATGACCATCATGATGATGGGGACCGGAATGGGACCCAGGGAGGATCCCAGCCAGTTGACCGCGCCGGAGGTTTCGATGGGGGAGCCCTGCGAGATGACCAGGGTCAGTCCGCGGGCGACAGACATCATGGCCAGCGTGGCGATAAAGGAGGGAATCTTGCCATAGGCGGTGGCGATGCCGCAGATGGCGCCGGCCATTGCGCCGCAGCCAAGGCCGATGAGGAGGGTGAGCCAGCCGGGCAGGCCGGCCTCGGCGAACATATAGGCCGAGACCATTGCGCCTAAGGCTGCGACCGAGCCGACCGAAAGGTCGATGCCGGCGGTGACGATGACGAAGGTCATGCCGAAGGCCAGAATGGCTACCGTAGCGGCCTGAATGCCGATGTTGAGCAGGTTGGCAACGGTGAGAAAGTAGGGCGTGGCTATAAAGAGCGCGATGCACAGTGCGATGAGGCCGACGAGGGCGCCGTTATTCATCGCCCAATTGAGGACCTGGTTCTTCGTGCGGGTCTGAGTCATGGTTTCTGATTCCTTCAGCTTGCTGCAGCCGGATCGACATCGGCTTCGGTAATGACGTTGGAGACGTTGGAGACGGCTAGGGCCATCACCTCGTCTTGGGAGGATTCGGGGGAGAGCTCGCCTGCCAGGACACCGCCAGACATGACAAGGACGCGGTCAGACACCCCCAGGACTTCTGGCAGGTCGGAGGAGACCATGAGCACGGCCCCGCCCCGGGAGGTGACATCGTTGATGATGTTGTAGATCTCTACCTTGGCGCCGACATCGACGCCGCGGGTCGGTTCGTCGAGAAGCAACACGGAGGAACCGGCAAGTACCCAGCGGCCAAAGACGGCCTTCTGCTGGTTGCCGCCCGAGAGGTTGCGGATGGGCTGCTCAAGGCCGGCCATGCGGATGCGGAGTTTCTCGGCGACGGTGCCTGCGCGCTGCTTTTGGCCGCGCAGGTCAGCCAGCCCCAGCTTTGAGGTGGCGGACAAGGTGGCAAATCCGAGGTTGTCGGAGACGCTGGCATCAAGGACCAAGGCCTGGGACTTGCGGTCTTCGGGGATGTGGCCGACGCCGGCGGCAATAGAGGCCGCTATATCGCCGCGCTTCACAGCGTTTCCGGCGATGCGCACGCTGCCCGAGTCATAGGGATCAGCGCCCGCGATGGCGCGAATGATTTCCGTCCTGCCTGCGCCTACCAGGCCGGCTAGACCCACGACCTCGCCGGAGCGGACAGAAAAGCTCACGCCGGAAAACTTGCCCTCGGCGCTGAGATCTTCAACCTCGAGGAGTACTTCGCCCGGCTGCTGCGGGCGCTGGCGCGGGTATTGATCCTCGATGTCGCGGCCCACCATGAGGCGCACGAGCTCCGCCTCGGGAGTGAAGGAGGGGACCTCGGCGACGAATTCTCCGTCACGCAGAACGCTGATGGTGTCCGCGATCCGCGCGAGCTCTTCCAGGTGATGGCTGATGAACACCATCGCCACGCCCTTGGCCTTGAGCTCGTCGAGGATGAGGAAGAGTGCGTCAATCTCCTTGCCGGTCAGGGCCGCGGTGGGTTCGTCGAGGATGAGAATGCGTGCGTTCATCGACAGGGCCTTGGCAATCTCGATGAGCTGTTGCTTGGCGATGCCGAGTTCCCCCACGGGCGTATCCAGGTCGACGTCGAGCCCGATGAGGTGCAGCGCCGCCTGGGCCTGGGCACGCAGATGGGCGCGGTTGACCAAGCCCCACTTGTGGGGAGTGTGTCCCAAGAGGATGTTTTCTGCCACCGACATGGTGGGCACGAGGTTGAGCTCTTGGTGGATGGTGGCAATGCCTAGGGCTTCTGCGGCGTTGGTGTCCGCAATGTCGACCTCGTTTCCGTCGACAACGATGCGGCCCGAATCTGGGCGGTGTACTCCGGCAATCATCTTGATAAGCGTGGATTTTCCGGCGCCGTTTTCTCCCAAGAGTGCCTGGACCTGGCCGCGGCGTACGTGCAGGGTCACGCCCTTGATGACGTCGACGGAACCAAAGGACTTCGATACCTCGACTAGCTCGAGGACCGGCGGATGGGAAGAACTGGCGGCGGGCTGGTGCCGCGCAGGGTAGGTCATGCTCGTTCTCCTGTTACTGATGTACTTCTCATGTGCTACTGCTGTGCTGCCAATGCTGGGCCGGATTGGGGGCCATAGGCGGTGGATGGACGGGGGATAAAGCGCGTGGGGTGTACGACACCGCGCGGCGTGGTCTTGGTCTCGATGGCGTGGATTAAAGAGTCCACGGCCGCGACTCCCAGGCGGTCTACCTCTTGGTCGATGACGGAGACCGGGGAGGGTTGATAGCGCAGGAAGACAAAGTCATCGAAGCCGACGAGCGCGAGTTGCTTTCCGATGTCGACCTGGGCGTTGTGGCAGGCTTCAAGCGCGCCGAAGGTCATCATGGAGTCGCCGGCAACGATGGCCGTGACCTGGGAATCAAGAAGATCGAGGGTGGCTTTGTAGCCCTCTTTGCGGCGAAAGCCTCCGTCGTGGACGATGACGTCGAGGCCTGAGGATTCGCGGAGGAATACCTCTAGGCGTTCGCGGCCTGTGGAGGTGGAGTCCGGCCCCGAGAGGTAGCCAATGCGGCTGTGCCCGCGCCTCTTGAGTAAGGCCAGTGCTGCTGCGATGCCTGGGGTGGGATCGGAGACGACCGCGGGCAGATCCCCCAAGTGGCGGTCAACTAGGAGCAGGGGGCGCAGCGCGGCCGTTGCGACAAGCGCTTCCTCGGCGCCGTGCATGGGGACGGCCACGATGCCGTCGACCTGGCGGGAGGACAAGGCATCGAGCGCCGAGGCGAGTTTGGTGCCATCCTCGGCGCTGGAGGTGATGATGGTGGCGAAGCCGCGTGCCTCCGCCGCCTCCTCGATGGCAGCTGCCATGGCTGCAAAGTAGGGGTTGACCAGGCTGGGAATGACTAGGCCGATGGCGTTACTCCGCGAGCTGCGCAGCGCGCGGGCCTGCGCATTGGGGTGATAATTAAGACTGGCGGCCGCCTTTTTAACTCGGCGCCGAGTAGCCTCGGAGATGGCGGGATTATCCGCCAACGAGCGCGAGGCCGTCGAAACGGACACGCCTGCGGCGGCGGCCACGTCCTTGAGTGTTGCTCCTGACATGATGAACCTCTCACGTTATGCAAACGTTTGCATAACTTCTATGGGATTTAAACTACTGAGCCTTGAGGCGCGGTGTCAACCCCTGGGCATTCGCCATCAATTTCGCTGGCCTATGCTCGTTGCTATGTCCCAACCTCTGCTCGTCCTTGGCGCCCGCGTTGTCGACGGCGCGCCGGGGCCCATGCTGGCGACGCGCCTAGATAAAGCGATAGAACTAGCCTCCCACCTGCCCGAACCCATCATCGTTTCAGGCAAAGGTGAGGCAGAAGCCATGCAACGCTACCTCGTTGACCACGGCATCGATCCGCGGCGCATTGTTGTTGAACCGGATGCTACGAGCACCAACGAGAACTTAGAGAGGGCTGTGCGGCTTTCCCCCGACGCTGAACTTTTTCACGTCATTACGAGTGACTTTCACATTGTGCGCACTAGGCTGTGGGCCTGGCATTTGGGGATCCCGGTTAGGATGCACTCCGCGCGTACTCCGTGGTCATTGAAGGCGAGCAACTATCTGCGCGAGGTTGTCGCCACCCCGCACTCAGCACTGCGGGTGTTGTGGCGCAAGTGGAGGGTATGACCCCAGATTGGGCTGAATCAAAAGTTGCGGACTGGGACTCGTAAGCTGATGACGTGCTGGTCAGCGCGGTCATCATTCTCCATGGAATGAACCTGTACGAAGGAAGGCACCTTAGACAAGCGCCGCACCATGGACGACGCCATATCGGCGACCACGCCACTTCACAGGACGGAATAGGAGGATCGCTTCCACGGGTCCAAAGGGCTTTGTCGCCTGCGTTAACGCGCTCACGCAAGCCGGACAAAGAACAACTAGACAAAGAACAAGAGGACAAACGCTGCGATCCACACCAGAGGCCAGTAGCGTTTTTGGGGAACCTTGGGCTCTCCGCGGTTGTTCCACGACATAAGCAGGTACCAGGCACTGGGAACAAGGAAGAATAGCGCCGTTCCGATCTCTGGATCGTCGAGCGCGCTGATGCCAACCAGTAGGAAGAAAACCGCGGCAACGGCCCTGAACCAGGAAAAGCGATAGATCTTTCCGCCCCGATTCTTATCGGCCTCGCTGATGACAGGCTCGGAGTACTCAGAGACCTCCGGCACGACGCTGTAGGCGGGTTCTGGAGAATACTCCGGAACGGGACTCTGGGAAGGCACGGCGAAAGGATTCTCACGGGGCTTTTTCCTTGCGGAATCCTTTGGCTCAAGAAAAGGGTTGGGCGGGGTAGGGTTGCTCATGCCCTTTAGCCTAAAGCCTCTTGAGGGCTTTGTTAATTCCCGCGATGAGGGTAGGACGCGCTTGCTTGAGCGGATGGGCTATGGCGCGCAATCCCATGTAGGCAATTTGATCGGCGGCGCGGTTGAGCGGATCCCCGGCATGCCCGAGCACGCGGCGAATCTCTACCGAGCACGTGCCTTGTACATCAAACCAGGCCTGTTGGAAACGCGAGCGTGAGCCGGAGCTTAGACCACGCCAGCGCCGCCTCGAGTGAGTTGCCTTGGAGTTGTGTTTGTGGGCTATTTCCTCGACTGCCTCTAGCGCGGCCACCGAATCGGATTCGATGATGGCTGAGGTGGCGCCCACCTTGAGCAGGTACTTCAAAGCCATGGTCAAGGATTCCAGCTCGAGTTCATCCGTGCCTGCGGAAGTCTCCTGGGTGCGCAGGCGGTAATCGCCGTTGGCGGCCACGAAACACATCGAACCTTTAAAGACGGTATCTGAGGAGGCGTCGGTGGCCAGGCGCACGGTCGCGCCCTGGGGCCAGGAGGATGCCTGGGAGAAATTAGGCCACCAATGCGCGCGGGGTGTCTCTACCTTGTTGACCTCTTTCTTCTTCGGTGCCTCACCCTTCTTCTTGGCCTCGCGGGCGGTGCGGGCTGCCTCGTTGCGCCGGGCGGTGCTGGCGCTATTCGAAGCCCTGTTTTCCTCCGCGAAGCTTCCCGTCACGCTAAGCCCGCGCTTTTCCAACGCCGCGCGTAAAGCCGGCTGGCGCCGGCCGGTAACGATCCACTTCTTGCCCTTGAGGCCGGCGGTGGCGCGGTCGTACTCTTTAAGGGTCACAGCGACAATATCCCCGGACTTGATCGTTCCTTTGCGCACGAAGCGCGTCGATTTAGTGGAGACGGCGATGACCCAGCCCTCCACCTTGCCGCTGGGGGCGCAGTCCCAGCGCTCGTCCCACAAGGCAACGGCTACGTGGACTGGGGAATCGATCATGGCCTGGGTGATCTTGCGCGTGCCGTAGGTGCGCGATTGCGTGCCCGTTAAGGCAGAAAGGTCGAGTGGTTCCATCGCTTTCAAGTAAACCATTCTCGGTGCTCGTGGGTTAAACCTTTCGTAGGCGGGTCCCCGTTGGGCCGCAGCCTGGGGTGGGGCGGTGGGGACTATGTCTCGATGCCGAGCTGTCTGAGAGCGAAGCGCCCGTACATGTCTCCCAGTTCCTCTGGGGAGTAGGCGCCGTCCGGGCTGTGCCACTGGGCAACGCCGATACCCATATCGATGAGTGCCCAGCAGGCAATCTTCAGGTCCTCGGCGCTGAAGTCCCCCGAGTCAACCACACGAATCCACCTGGCAACGTAGTCCTTGCGCAGCTGTACTACTACAGCGCGGGAGGGATCTTCGAGGTTGTGAAGCTCGGCATTGACTACTCGCACGCGTTTGGCATGCGTGGCGTGGAATATGACGTGGGTGCGCATGATGGAAAAAAGCTTCTCCTCCGGTGTGGAGGGGTGGGCTAATGCCGCCGCGTTGGCGCGCAGCAGCTCTTCCATGGTGCTTATGGTTACTGCGGCCAGAAGCTCCTGCTTGGAGCGGAAGTGGTTGTAAAGGCTGGAGGCGCGCATTCCCACGGCGGCGGCGATGTCTCCCATGCCGGTGCCATGGTAGCCGCGGCTATCGAAGAGGTCTAAGGCGGCGGCGGCAATTTGCTGGCGGCGTTGTTCATTGGCCATGGCTGGGTATTCTCCCTCTTGACAGGTGATGAGGTCTGCATCACAATCATAGGCTAATGATGATTCGTATTAGGAGGAGAAAAGTGTCCCATAATCACCTTGTAGCCACGACCGATCTGCTTGGCGTATTCGATGATATATCAGGAGAAGATGCCGAGGTCTGGCAGGATGCTAGGACTTTTGGCAGCGAGTGTCTGCCGCTTATTAATGACTACTGGGAGCGGGGCGAATACCCGCTCGCCCTCGTGCGTAGGCTGGGAGAACTTGATCTGCTCAGCGATGGCTTGGCAGTGCCCGGGCACCGCCACATGTCCATCTTGGCCGCCGGATTGACTCTCATGGAGGTCTCGCGCGCCGATGCGTCTATGGGAACCGTCATTGCGGTGCAGGCCGGCCTGGCCATGCGTTCCATCGATCTTCTCGGATCGCAGGAGCAGCGCGAGCGTTGGCTGCCGGGTATGGCGGAGGGAAAGCTGCTCGGAGCATTCGGCCTCACCGAGCCCGACCACGGCTCGGATTCCATTGCCCTCGAGACTACCGCCGTGCGCGCAGATGGTGGCTGGGTCCTCAACGGCAACAAGCGGTGGATAGGAAATGGCTCGGTGGGTGATGTCACCGTCATTTGGGCGCGCACCGAGCAAGGGGACGTTTCCGGATTCCTCGTTCCCCAAGTAAGCCCCGGCTACCACGCCACCACTCAGACGGGGAAGCTTTCGCTGCGCGCCATCAAGCAGGCAGAGATTCACCTGGAAGACTGCTTTGTGCCGGATTCAGCCCAACTGCCGCAGGCACGCAGCTTCAAAGACACCGCCCGCGTGCTCACCTCCACCCGCACCGGCGTGGCGTGGATGGCCTTGGGCTGCGCCATTGCCTGCTACGAGAGCGCTCGTATTCACGTGCTGGAGCGCCAGCAATTCGGGCGCCCGTTGGCGCAATCCCAGATCATTCAGCAGCGCCTTGCCAATATGGTTATTGATCTCGGCCAGATGGCGCTGACCTGTAGGGAAGTGGCTCGGCGCGAGAGTCTAGGTACCTTGCGTCCCGAGCAGGCTTCCGTGGCTAAGGTGCACAATACGCGTGCCGCGCGGCGCATTGCCGCCGATGCGCGCGACATGCTTGGGGGAGTGGGAATCCTCTTGGAAAACAATGTGGCGCGGCACTTTGCCGATCTGGAGGCGCTGCATACCTACGAGGGAACGGATACCATTCAGTCCCTCATCATTGGCAAGAAGATAACGGGTTTCTCCTCCTATAAGTAGCTGAGAAGAAGCCCGCTAGGGCGCAGAGCCCGCACGCTAGTTGTGCAGCGGCTTGCGGGTGCGCGCCATGTGCAGGGCCCGCTCCACATTGGCTGGCATGAGCAGGAGCGGGACGTCGAAGGCCACCTCCCGCTCGGCGAATTGCCTGAAGGTCAGCTCGCCTGTGCCGGTGTACATACGCGCAAGCTGGGCGGCGATGACGTGGTCGTTGGAGGTTGTATTCTCCAGCGGCCAGTCGCGGTCGAGCGCTGGGCCGGAATAGAGCGGCAGGAACTCCTCGGCAGGCGGGGTGTAGTCGGCAGCCAAGGCGGTGGCTTCCTCGAGGGCACGGGCGAGGATGCGGTCGAAGGAAAGCAGCACCACATCCGTCGGACGCAGGAGCCCATCGCGGCGAGCGGCAAAGGCATTGGCTGCGGGGCGCGTGGCGGTGATGAAGTCGAAGGCGCGTTGATGGGCATTGGATACCCCCGCCGCCCGCAGGCGACTGAGCAGGGCAACGGTACCCGTCCAGCTGGGGTAAAGACCCACGTTCAGCTCGGGGAAAGCCAGGCGAGAAGCAGCGTGCAGGACCAAGCGGTCGCAGGCTAGGGCCAACTCGAAGCCACCGCCGAGGGCGACTCCGCGCACCGCCCCGACCACGGGGATGGGGCAGTACTTGAGCCCTAGTAGCGCCTGGGATCCGGCGTTGAGGACCGCGGATATCTCGGTGGCAGACGCGGATTCGGCGGCCGCGGCAAGGGAAGGAAGATCCGCCCCGGCGCTAAAGACAGGCTTGTCGTTGCCAATGACAAGTGCCGCAATGCCATGGGGTTCTATCGCGTCGAGCGTGGAGTGGATAAGCGAGATGGCCTCGTTGGAAAGCGAGTTGAGCGGGGTATGGAAATCAAGGATGGCCACGTTATTGTCCAGCAGATGCAGCGCCCCGGCCGGGCTAGTCAGCAGGGTGTGCGCTTTCTCGCGCACGGTGGCAAGGGTGACCACGCCGGCGGATACTTCTGGTGTTAGCGGCTCGCCGCTAGAGCTAAGAACCTTGCCCTCGGGGTAGAAGCCGCCGGCGGCTGCAGCATCCACAAGTAGCTGGGGAGGAATGTCATAGGCTGTAACGAGCCAGTCCAGGCCGATCTCATCTGCGAGCTCGAAGATGCCTTTCTTCCAGCCGAAGCCGAGGCGCAACCCCTCATCAATAAGGCCCACGTGCTCGGCTATTTCGGGGGCGACCTCGCAGCAATAGGAGAGAGTGTCGAGGAAGAGTGCTCGGGCGAAGCGACCACCGGGCGAATCGGTGGACATGACCTCGCGCGGACTTTTTAGTCCGATGGCGGGATCTTCCGGCGCTGTGCGTGCAACGTAGTTAAAGTCGGCATCGATGACTTCATCGCGCCCGCGATAAAAGCCCTCGGAGACTCTGTTTCCGGTGCTTGTGCTGCCTCCTGAGCCTGCGCTGCGCCCGGTATGGCCGCGCTTGACCAGCTCCGCGATGAATTCGTCGGTGCCCAGCGGGACGCTAAACATACGGTCGCCTGGGTCCAGGGCATTCTCAAGCGAATTCCAGATCGGGGCGACGAGCTGCAGGCCGATGTAGTCGAGCAGACCAAAGATGCCGGTGCGGGGGATGCCGAAGGCGCGGCCGAAAGCGGCGTCGGCAAGCGCATAATCAATGTCAAACTCACGGGCGCGAAAAACTCCGCAGGCCAGCCAATAGCAACCCACGCGGTTGGCAATAAACCCCGGGGTATCGCGGCAGGGGAGAGCAGTCTTGCCAAGGTCTACCTCGATGATTCGGCGCAGCGTGTCGGCCGTAGTTGAAGTCTCGTCCGTACTGCTATTGACCACCAGCTCCACCAGCGGCATGACCTTAGGGGGATTGAAGAAGTGGGTGATGGCAAAACGCTCGCGCCGGGTGGGGGCTACCCCTTCTACCAGCGCGGAAAGCGGCAGTGTCGAGGTATTGGAGCTCACAATCGCGGTGGGCGAAAGGTGTGCTTCGATGGCGGTGTAGAGGGAGTGCTTCGCGCTGAGATCCTCAAAAATAGCCTCGATGACCCAATCGCAATCCTCCAACAGCGCATAATCTGAACCGGTGCTTATCCGTGCGGCATCCTCCTCGAGGTAGAAACCTCCTCGCTTGAGTTGCGTTTCTACCCCGCGCGCAGCGGCGTCGGCGTCCTGATCGAGCAGGACTACCTCCAGCCCTGCCGAGGCGCAGAGCGCGGCGATGCCTGCGCCCATGGAACCCGCGCCGATGACGGCGACTTTCGGCTGCGGAGCCGAACCATTCTGCAAGTTTGTGTTCATGACTTATGCCTCCTCGTTTTCGATGATGACGGCGATGCCTTGGCCGCCGCCAATGCACATGGTGATGAGCCCGTAGCGCAGGCCGTGGCGGCGCAGCGCGTAGAGCATGCGCACCGCCAAGATGGCGCCGGTGGCCCCGATGGGGTGGCCGTGCGCGATGGCGCCGCCGTAGATATTGGTCTTGTCCGGATCGAAGTTCAGGCCGCGCGAGACCGCAATGGCCTGGGCGGCGAAGGCCTCGTTGGATTCGATGAGGCCGATGTCATCGAGGCTCAATCCGGCCTTATTTAGCGCCTTGGGCACCGCGGCTAGGGGTCCGAGGCCCATGCGGGAGGGATCAACTCCGCCAATTCCCCAGCTGACGAGCCTGCCCAGGGATTCCAAGCCACGTTCGTAGACCTCCGTGTCGGTGGCGAGCACCACCGCGGCGGCGCCGTCATTGAGTCCGGAGGAGTTGCCGGCGGTGACGGTGCCCTCAGTGGTGAAGGCTGGGCGCAGGCTGGCGAGCTTGGCAAGGTCTGTCTCCCGCACCGCCTCGTCGTGGTGCAGTTCTGCCACGCTGAGAATTTCTTCTGTCTCGGCTCCTGACTCTTGGGCCTTTTTGGCCCGCTGCTGGGACTGCGCGGCGAACTCGTCTTGCTCGCGCCGGCTAATGGCGCTGTCGGCAGCGACGTTCTCTGCAGTTACCCCCATGTGCCCAGTGCCGAAGGGGCACGTCAACGCGCCGGTGAGCCAGTCATAGGCCACCCCGTCACCCAGGCGTTTTCCTTGGCGCATGCCGGCGATGGAAAAGGGTGCGTTAGACATTGACTCCACGCCGCCTGCTAGCGCGAGTGTGCCGTCGCCGAAGTTTAAGGATTGCGCGGCGGAGACGATTGCTTGCAGGCCGGAACCACACAGGCGGTTGACTCCCAAAGCAGTGGAGCTATCCGGCAGGCCAGCGCCGAGCGCGATAGTGCGGGAAATGTAGAGATCTTGGGGCGTTGTGGGCAGGACGTTGGCAATGACGGCAGTTTCAATCTCGGCGGGCTCCAGATGTGAGCGAGAGATGGCCTCGGCTGCGGCGGCGATTCCCATCTCCTGCAGGCTCATGCGAGAAAGCGAACCGCCGAATTTTCCAATGGGCAGCCGCGCCGCTCCTACGAAGTGAATGTCTTGCATCGTCCCTGGCCCTCCAATATACGAATCATCATTAGTTAAAAATGAATCCTACGTCACATTCATGGGCGGTGCAATGGCGCTCCGAGGTAGAGGGCGTTGGCGAACGGCTAGAGCGGTATAGCAGTGGTAGCGACTTCCCTAGTTGGGCGTAACGGTTCTGTAGAGGGAGTGCTCGCGACCATACTGCGCGGCCCAGCGCTGGTCGCCGTAGGAGAAGTGCCACCACTCCTGGGCATAAGGGGCGAATCTCTGTTCGCCGAGAACGCCGGTAAGTAAGCGCCGCAAGTCCCGCGCCAATACATCGGCGGCTGGGGCGGAGGCTGGCAGGGTTTCGAAATAGTTGGCATCGGCCACCTCTCCGAACTCGTCGAAGTCCGCGCCCAGGGGTAGGCCCTGTCCTTCAAAGGCCAGCGTGAGATCTATCGCCCCGCCCGTGGTATGGGGCGGGAGGAGCACGGGGTCGTCGGCGTTCGATACGGATCCTTCCCTCATCTGTGGGTCCTCCGCGGAATAGATCCGCATCAGCTCGCGCTGGGCATCCATGGTCCGCCAGGTGTCCAAGGCCAGAAGGCTAAACCCCAGTGGAAGCTGCTCTTGGGCCTTGAGGAGCTTTTCTGCCACCGTGCGGCGAATATACATCTCACGCGGCATGACATCGGTGTCTAGCTGCAGGTAAAGGTGCTTTCGGGGTATGCCGTCTGGCAAAAGGATGAGGGGATCGTGGTTCTCTGAGGCTGCAACACTGCGTACCTCCTGGTGGCTGACGGGCCTTGTCAGCGGGGGTAGGTCGGTCGGGGCGGCGGGGCGCACTGCGTCGAAGAGGAAATCCTGCAGCCAGGGACGGGGGATACTCATTTCTTCACCTCCGTAGCGGAGGCAGGTTTCTCCTCTGCGGTGGTGGATTCCAGAGTGTCGGCGTATTCGCCCAAGAGGTCCGAGAGTGCCTGATCCTCCTCCATGTTCCCGCTGGTCTTATAGAGAATGAATCCGAGAACGAACCACAGTGCCAGGATGATGTATTCGGCGGGCCACACCAGCGAGATATTTGTTCCGGGGAAGACGGCCAGGATGATAACCAGGCCGGCTCCCAGCGCGCCAATGATAGGTAAGGCGCGGAAGTGCAGCTTGGAACGCGCTGCCAGGTGGGGGAACTTTGAGCGCAAACGCATTTGGGCAACAACGACGATGATCCATACTAGGCCGAGGTAGATTCCACCCGTATCAAGGAACCAGACCACCGCGGCCTTGCCCAGCCAGCCCAGGCCAATGGTGATCACGAGGACGAAGAGTAGGGCGTTGACCGGGGTGCCGCGCTTCTTGTGAAGGTGAGAGAGCCCGTGGGGTAGCAGGTTCACGCGGGCCAGCGCGACCACGATGCGACTGGTGGCCATGAATAGGCCCAAGAAGGAGGTTAAAAGCCCGAGGATGGCAATGGCGAATGCGCCCCAACCCAAGAGGGGATAGCCCGCCTCCTGGAAGGCGGTGATGGTGCCCTGTTCCATCTGGGCGACGTCCTCCCAGGGAAGGATGAAGGCGGAGGAAGCTAAGACGATGCAGTAGAAGGAACCTGCCAGTAGCACCGTAGTCACAACAAGGCCACCGATCTTCTTTGCTGGCAGATTGGCCTCCTCGGCAAGAGTGGCGATGAGTCCGAATCCGGCCATGTAAGTCATACCGGGGACAACGAAGCGCAGGATCGACATCGTGGGGTTCTGGTCTTCGCGGAAGGCGGGCCAGAAGTTATCGAAGCTGCCCTGGGTAAAGCCGACGAAGGCCAGGCACAGCCCGATGAAGATGAGCACGACAAACAAGATGGTCTGTATCTGTCCGCCGAGCGCCACTCCGAAGTAGTTGAGCCCGAAGAAAAGCAGGGAAAGGAACAGCCCAGCCGCGAGCACAGGGAGGGATACTTCTTGGCCGGCGATGGAGTAGAGCGGGATGGCGTGCATGGCGGGGATTACCATGTCCAGCAAGATTCCAAAGGCGGTGAAGTAGAAGGCCAGTGAGGAGACATAGGCGCCGATGAGCAGCCACCCGGCAATAAAGCCCCAGCGCCGGCCCAAGATGGTGTATCCGAAGACGACCTCCCCGCCTGCCCGGGGGAAGAGACTGGTTAGCTCCGCATAGGACAGCGCCACGAAGGCGGCCAAGAGCGAGCCAAGCGCGAGTCCGAAGATCATGCCGCCGGCGCCATAGGTGTCGAAGAAGGTCCCGTTGGTATAGATCCAGCTGGACCCGATGACCCCGGAAACGCCGAGTGCAATGAGGGAAAAGACTCCGAGAGATTTCTGTAGTTGTGGTTGCGCCATCGTGGTGTCTCCTTAGGTATCAAAGTGGCGTTAAATCTGGTTCGCGATCTGGGGCTAAAGGAATACGGTGCTAGGTCTGTTCCGGGTCAAGCCCACTAGGGGAGGTGAGCCCCATTACAGTCTGTTTCTACACCGTGGAACCACCCCTCGGTAGGCTTTTGCGGCAACTTGGGCGCTCGGAGGGCGGGTGGGGTCATGTTTATGTCCATTTTTTACCCCCGCGATACGCGTTGAACTGCGGTATTAAAATCTATCGGTCGATAGGCCTTCCGTTATTGTTGAACAACCCCATATGATGATCCGCATTAGAAAAGTGCGACCCACATCACCTGAGAGGTTCCTATGAGCGCTGAAACATCTAAAACGTCTAATGAAAGTCCAGTGGAGGTGAAAGCTCCACGCGGAGTTGGGGTCATGGCCGGTGCCATGTTCCTCATGGCCACATCTTCCATTGGGCCGGGCTTCTTGACTCAAACCTCGGTGTTTACCGTGCAGATGGGTGCGGCCTTCGCCTTTGCAATCTTGTTGAGCATCATCGTGGACATTTCGATTCAGCTCAACGTTTGGCGCGTGCTGTGTGTCTCGGGCATGCGCGCTAACGAGCTGGGAAACACCGTCCTGCCCGGCCTGGGTTGGTTCCTTGCCATCCTGGTATTCATCGGCGGCGTCGTCTTCAATATAGGCAACATCGCCGGCTCGGGCTTGGGCCTCAACGCCATGCTGGGCATCGATGCCCGCATAGGCTCGGTCATCGCCGCAGCAATAGCCATCTTCATATTCCTATCTAAGCGCGCTGGCGTGGCCCTCGACCGCATTGTGGCGGCACTGGGCGCCATCATGATCTTGCTCATGCTCTATGTGGCCATCGTCTCCCAACCGCCGGTGGGAGAAGCATTGAAGAATACGATCATGCCTGAGCACATTGACTTCTTCGTTATCACCACATTGATCGGCGGCACGGTCGGTGGCTACATCACCTTCGCTGGCGCACACCGCCTCATCGACTCCGGAATGACCGGACCCGAGCACCTCAAAGACATCACCACGACCTCGGTGACGGGAGTCATCATCACCGGCATTATGCGTGTCTTGCTCTTCTTGGCTGTGCTCGGAGTAGCCTCCACCGGCGTGGCATTGTCTAAGGACAACACCGCGGCAGATGCTTTCTTCCAGGCCGCGGGCGAGTTTGGCCTCCGTGCCTTCGGCGTGGTCCTCTTCGCCGCCGGTCTTTCCTCCGTCATCGGCGCTTCCTATACCTCCATTTCCTTCGTCACTACGCAGAAGGTCACGCCGCGCACCCGCAGCTTCCTCACCGTCGGTTTCATCGTGGCCTGCAACATCCTCTTCATCCTGTTGAACTCCGCACCGCAAAAGCTCCTCATCTTCGCGGGTGCCTTCAACGGCATCATCTTGCCCATCGCTTTCGCCATGATCATGTGGGTTGCTTTCCGACGCCGCGATCTCCTCGGAGGCGTCAAACAACCAGCTTTCCTCTTGGTTATCGGCCTCATCGCTTTGGTGCTCGAAATCTACATCGGTGTCAACTCCATCGCCGGCATCATGAAGCTGTGGGCCTAATGTCTAACAATCCCCGCACCCTCACCCCGGCCCAGGTCCGCGAGCTGGCCCGCCACGAGGCGCTGTCAACGACCGCCGGCTATGCCGATGGATACGTCCAGGCAAACCTATTGGCCGTGCCGCAGGAGTATGCCTTTGATTTCCTGCTCTACGCCCAGCGCAATCCCAAGCCCTGTCCCATCATCGGCGTGCTCGAGGCCGGTCAGCTCAATTCGGAGCTTCTGCCCGGGGGCGACATCCGCACAGATATTCCCGGTTATCGCGTCTTCCGTGACGGGGAGCTGGTTTCTGAGCCAGCAGTGGTGAACGCGGAATGGGAAGAGGACATGGTGGCATTCCTCATCGGTTGCTCTTTTACCTTCGAATCCGCACTGCAGGACAATGGCATCTCATTGGCGCATATTGATCAGGGCCGCAACGTGCCGATGTATCGCACCTCCATCGCTACCACCCCGGCGGGAGTATTCTCCGGGCCTATGGTGGTGTCCATGCGTCCAGTTCCCGCGAATCAGGTGGCGGACGCGGTGCGTATTACCTCGCGCTATCCCTCGGTCCACGGCGCTCCGGTGCACGTGGGGGACCCCGCGCAGCTAGGCATCGCTGATTTATCCCGCCCAGACTTCGGTGACGCCGTGGACATCCCGGTGGGCCACATCCCAGTCTTTTGGGCCTGCGGGGTCACGCCCCAAGCGGCGGTGATGAACTCGCGCCCGCGCCTGGCCATTACCCATCAGCCGGGCAAGATGCTCGTTACTGATGCCCGCGACTTGGCCTATCAGATCCCCTAGACCGCAGCAGCGGGGGGACGGCTGACCTAGACCTAGACGCAGCCCGAGCCTAGAGCACCGCGAGGATTCTGCGGCACGTCGCCAGCAGAGCCTCGCGGGCCACGGCGGCGGCCGCGTCGCGCTCACCAGCGGCGATATACTCGGCCAGGCGGATATTTCCGGGCACGTGCTCCTCGTGCAGGGAAGGGTAGCGCGGCAGCGCGAGCAAGAAGGTCAGGCGCATGCGGGCGAGGAGGTTATCCATCTGCTCATCCAGCGTGGGCGAACCCAGCCCTGCGACAAGCCGGCGGTGGAAGTTCTGATTAATGCTGGAGATAACCTGGTGCTCCTCGGCCTTGACGTGGGCCTGCGCCGAGGAGGCCAAGTCCACTAGCTCACTAGGATTGGGGAACTCGCCCCAGAGCACTGCGGCCGGCTCTATGGCGGCGCGCGCGGTAAAGAGGTCCTTGACGAAGGCGGCATCCGGGGTGGCTATGAAGACTCCGCGGTTGGGGATCCGCGTGACAAGGCGCTCTGCGGTGAGCTCGCTAAAGGCCTCCCGCAGCGTATTGCGAGAGCAATGAAAGCGCTCGGCGGCCTTAACCTCACTGAGCTGTTGGCCCGGCGAGAAGTAGCCATCGGAGATGGCGGAGCGAATCGAGGCGGCCACAGACTGAGAAAGCATGCGCACGAGTCTATCCAAGCCACCGGTGCAGTTTGAACTCTTCCGTAGTATGGGCCCATGAATAGCCCCCATTCGGATCCTTCCCCCGGCCACAATGATTCCTCTGCGTAGGCATCCGTGCAACCAGTCGTGGTCGCAGCGCGTCACCCGCAGCGCAGAGTGCTGGTGACGGGAGCTACCGGCTACGGGGAGGCAGGCTCATTCCTGAGCTGCTCTCTGCGGGGTTTAAAGTGCGGGCCACCAGCCGGCGCATCGACTCTTTGCGCAGGTTCCCCTGGTTCGATGAGGTCGAGCATGCGGAGGCGGATCTCAGCTCCTACGAGGACATCGCCGCCGCGGTCGAGGACGTCGATGTGGTTTTCTACCTCGTGCACTCGATGGGCAAGGTCAAGGACTTCGAGAAGGAAGAAAAGCGCATCGCCGAGAACGTGGCGCGCGCGGCGGGTGAGGCAGGCGTGGGCCGGATAGTCTATCTTTCGGGCCTCATCCCCCAAGACACGGAGCTGGAGGATCTCTCCGCGCACATGCGCTCGCGGGAGAACGTTGCCCGCACGCTTTTGGCAAGTCGCGTCGACACAATAGTGCTGCGCGCGGCCACTCTAATCGGATCCGGTTCTGCTTCTTTTGAGATCATCCGGCACCTCTCCGAGCGCCTGCCGCTGATGCTCACCCCGCAGTGGATTCAGAATGAGATTGAGCCCATCGCCATCCGGGATGCTGTGTACTACCTCGTGCGCTGCGCGGATCTGCCGGAGGAGGAGGAGAAGGTCAATCGCGGCTATGACATTGGAGGGGGCAGCATCTACAAGTTCAAAGATCTCCTGAGCCTCTACGGCCGCGCGCGGGGGCACCGCAACCGCATCTATTCTCTGCCGATTCCGCTGCCCATGGACACGCTTTCCGGCGGCTGGATCTCCTTGGTCACCCCGGTGCCCTTCGGCATAGCCAAGCCCCTGGCGCAGTCAATGGCCAAGGACGCGGTGACGCGCGAGCACGATATTGCCCAGCTCATCCCTGATCCGCCGCGCGGCTTCTTGGACTATCCCACAGCGGTGCGCTTTGCTTTGACCCAGGAGGCCGCAGACCGGGTGGTCACCTCCTGGGATTCTTCCTGGACTGCGGCTGTGGGCGATAACCCGGCGGAGCTCGCGCCTAATGACCCGGATTGGGCAGGCGTGACCGTCTATAAAGACGAGCGCGACCGTCGGGTCGATGCACCGGTGGAAAGGGCGTGGGAGGTCATCGAGGGCATCGGCGGCAGGCACGGCTGGTATTCCACGCCGGTGCTGTGGAAGGTGCGAGGCATTCTCGATAGGATCTTGGGCGGCCCAGGCCTAGGCGGGCGGCGCAATCCCAATTCACTAACAGTGGGAGACCGCGTGGATTGGTGGCGCGTGGAGTATTTAGAGCGTCCGCACAAGCTGGTGCTGCGCGCGGATGTATTCCCATTGATGGCCGCAGGCGTGGCCTCCTCGGCAGAGGCCACGCGGTCTACACAAGCCAAGTAAAAGGCCAAGTAGCAGGCCTAATAAAAGGCCTAGTTGATGGTGGCGATGACCTGGCCGGAGCTCAGGCGGTCGCCCACAGCGGCGCGCAGGGAGATCTTTCCGGCGCGCGCCGCCTTGATGGAGGATTCCATCTTCATCGCTTCCACCGTGGCGAGGTCGTCACCAACGGCAACCTCGTCGCCCTCGGCCACGTTCCAGGCCACGAGGTTGGCCTCAAAGGAGGCGGTGACGGCGTTCTCGCCGGCGGCCTCGGCTGCATCGCTGTCCGTACCTGCACCCGCGCTTGAGCTGGAGCCACCGGCAGGGGCGCCGGCGCTGAGTAGCTCGGTCGGGAAGCCGACGTTGATGAGCCTGCCGTCGATCTCCACGGCGACGTTGCGGCGCTGGGAGTAGATGGCCTCGACCTTATCCACCTGCTGCGCGGCCGAAGGCCGGTAGTTGTGATCGACCCAGTCGGTGAAGATGCCCAAGTCCTCGCTCACGAGAGCGGGTTCCTCGAGCAAATCGCGGTGGAAGGGCAATACGGTGCGCACGCCGGCGATGTCGAATTCGCGCAGAGCGCGGCGAGCACGGACGATGGCAACCTCGCGGGTGGGGCCACACACGATGAGCTTGGCAATGAGGGAATCGTAGTAGGGCGGGACGATGGAGCCGGAGCGCACGGCGGAATCGACGCGGATGCCCGGACCCGTGGGCGGCTCAAAGGAGACAATCGTGCCGGGGCAAGGCGCAAAGCCGTTGAGGATGTCCTCGGCGTTGATGCGGAACTCGAAGGCGTGGCCGGTGGACTCAGGGTCGGCGTCGAAAGAAAGCGGCTCGCCGGCGGCGATGCGGATCTGCTCGGCCACGATGTCGACGCCGGTCACGGCCTCGGTGACGGGGTGCTCGACCTGGACGCGGGTGTTGACCTCGAGGAAGGAGATAGTGCCGTCCTCGGAGACGATGTACTCCACGGTCCCGGCACCGGTATAGCCCACTGCGGCGCAGATGGAGCGAGCACCCTCGATGATGCCCTCGCGCTGACTATCGGTGAGTGCCGGCGCGGGAGCCTCCTCGATGAGTTTTTGGAAGCGGCGTTGCGTGGAGCAGTCGCGGGTACCAAGGACACGGACGTTGCCGTGGTTATCGGCCAAGACCTGGGCCTCGACGTGGCGCGGGTGGGTAAGGAACTTCTCCACGTAACACTCGGCGCGTCCAAAGGCCTCGCTAGCCTCGCGCCCGGCGGAGTTGAAGGCACCCTCGATGGCATCGAGATCATCGACGACCTTCAGACCGCGTCCGCCGCCGCCGAAGGCTGCCTTGATGGCGATGGGCAGGCCGTGCTCCTCGGCGAAGGCGCGGGCCTCCTGCCAATCCGCGATGGGCTCGGAGGTGCCGGGGGCAAGCGGGGCACCGACTTTTTCGGCCACGCGGCGCGCGGCGATCTTATCGCCGAGCAACTCGATAGCCTCGGGGCTGGGGCCTACCCAGGTCAGGCCGGCGTCGGAAACGGCGCGGGCAAAGTCAGCGTTCTCGGAGAGGAAGCCATATCCGGGGTGGACTGCGTCCACGCCCGCACGCACGGCGATGTCGAGAAGCGCCGGCACATTCATATAGGTATCGGCGGCGGTATTGCCTGGCAGGGCATAGGCCTCGTCGGCGACCTGCGTGTGCAAGGCGCCGGCATCGGCCTCGGAGTAGATGGCCACGGACTTGATACCCAGGTCACGTGCCGCGCGGGCAATACGGACGGCGATTTCGCCTCGGTTGGCAATCAGGATGGCTTTAATTTTCATGGTCTTCTTCCTTAGTTAATTCCTCTGCCAGCCCCTCAACCAGCGCAAAGCGCAGGCGAGCTCCCGGCGGAAGCTGGGCGGCTATGTCGATGTCTTCATCTATTACGGTGGCGATGACGGGATAGCCCCCGGTCACGGCGTGGTCGCGCAGGAAGATAACGGGCTTGCCGTTGGGCGGTATCTGCACGGAACCGGCCACCATTCCCTCCGAGGCCAGCTCCCCGCCACGCGCGCGACGCACGGTGGTGCTGCCTGCGCCCGGCGCATCCGTATCCAGGCGCAATCCCACGCGGTTGGAATCCGCGGTCACTGTCCACTCGGTATCGAGGAAGTCAGCTACCGGGTCGGCGAACCAGTCATCGCGCGGACCTAAGACGCAGCGCAGGGTGGCGGTGGTGCGCCCGTCCTTCTCACTCACGCGCAGCGGGTTGCTCAGCTGGGCGTCGGTCGTGCCGGCCGAGCGGGGAAGAACTCCGATGATGTCTCCAGCGCGCACGGGCTCAGGGCCCAGCCCGGAGAGGACATCACTGGAGGAGGAACCCAGCTCGGCGTCGGCGACAATGCCGCCGCGCACGGCGACGTAGCTGCGCAGCCCAAAGAAAGCCGGGTCGATGGTGAGTGTCTGACCCGCCGTGATGAGCACTGGGCGGGCCAGGTGAACGGGCATGTACCCAAGGCGGACGCGGGCGGAGGCACCGGTGACGCAGACAACGGTATCCGTCAGCGCGCGCAGGCTCATTCCGCCGATGTTTTCCAGCACCGTGGCACCGCGCGGGTTTCCCACGGCGATGTTGGCGGTGGTGGCCGCCGCGCGGTCTGCGGCACCCGATTCCGTCACGCCGAGGTTGCCGGCGCCGGGGCGTCCGCGATCCTCGAAGAGCGTGAGTAGACCTGCGTCGAGGACCTCCAGGCGCGGCAGGCGCGCGGGGGAGTGCTTGGGCGTCTGGCCGCCGTCGACAAGCGCGGGCAGTTCCCGCACCGCGCGGTAACGCACGTGGTCACCGGGCTGGACAAAGGAGGGTGGCTGGGCGTGCGAGTCCCACATCGGGGTGGTGGTGGTCCCCAACAGCTGCCAGCCACCGGGGGATTGGCGCGGATAGACCGCGGAGAAGTCCCCGGCGATGCCCACTGCACCGGCAGGAACAGCGGTACGCGGGCTAGCCCGCCTGGGCACGTGGCGCGCCAGGGCCGGGTCCGAGGGCGTGCAATAGCTAAACCCGGGCGCAAAGCCTCCGAAGGCCGCAGTCCACTCGGTCGAGGTATGCCACTCAATGAGGCCCTCGCGGCTCAGCCCCATGAGCTCGGCTGCCTCGTCGAGGTCCGCGCCGTCATAAAGTACGTCGATCTCGACAGTGCGGGCATCGCCCGTGCTGGCCTCCCGGGGATGGAAATCCTTGAGATCGCGCGCAGCTTGCGTCGCCGCGCGAGGGGTGGAGAAGGTTAGCAACAAGGTGGTTGCGGCGGCCACGCAATCGATCTGGTTGCGCAGCGGCTCGGACATGAGCGCCGCGTGCCAGTTCATAACCTGGTCGAGCCCGTCTAAGTCAAGGAGCAACGCGCGCGTTCCCACGGCAAGGATGTGCATTAGATGAAGCTCCGAATCTCGATTCCCTCGTCCTTCAGGCGCTTGACGACGCCGCGCAGCAGCTGCACCGACCCCGGCGAGTCACCGTGGGTGCATACCGACTGCGCATCGACGCTAATGACGCTGCCGTCGATGGCGGTGATTGCACCGGTCTGTGCGACCTGGAGCACGCGCTTGACCACGTCCTCTTCGTTGGTGAGCACAGCGCCCGGCAGCCTCCGGGAGACCAGCGTGCCATCGGGGTTATAGCCGCGATCCGCAAAGGCCTCGCGGATGACGGTCAGGCCGGCCTTGTCGGCCGAGTCAATAGCCACCCCGCCTGGCAGGAGCATGACGGGCAGGTCCCCGAAGGCCTTGATACCGGCGATGACGGCGTCTGCCTGTTCAGTGTCGCGGACGATGGTGTTATACATCGCGCCGTGCGGCTTGACGTAGCTGATGCGGGTTCCGGCCGCGCGGGCCAGGGCATCGATGGCACCAATTTGGTAAGTCACCTCGTCGGTGAGATCCGCCGGCGCATAATCGATGAAGCGGCGTCCGAAGGCCGCCGGGTCGTTGTAGCCCACGTGCGCGCCCACCGTCACCCCGGCCGCTACTGCCTCGCGCAGCGTATCAGCGATCGAGTGCGGGTCCCCCGCGTGGAAGCCTGTGGCCACGTTCGCCGAGGAGACCAAGTGCAGCATCGCCGCATCATCAGCCACCGGGTTGCCCGCCGTAGTTTCGCCAAGGTCGGCGTTGAGGTCAATATGCAAAGAACTCATCAAGTACCCTCCCGTAGATTGTTGAACAATTCTATAGCTTGACAGTGTAGCGCCTGTCACGCGGGTTTGTGAAGAGGGCTACATCAAAAGATCTATGGAAGCTGCTCGAAGCGCCGAAACTTCCCAAGACAGTTAAGATGCTGTGGAAAGAAATGAGATCCATTGAAGTCGGCGGCAGTTTTCTAGGGGTGAGTTTGAGCTGTGGAGTTTTTCGAAACCGCGCCTTCTGCTTTTAGTTGGAAGCAGGTTCATAAGGCGGGAAGCAGCCTAAGGCTTGGGAAACCCGCCGACAACAATATCTTGAGGTCCTTTTTGGATCATCACGCGCTCATGTGCGCGAAGGTTTCTGAAATGGCTCAAGAGTCTATTGATTGCTTGCTTTCGCCAATAGAAGTCAATCCTGTGGCGGGAGCAGTCGAGCCGGACTCTGGATATTATTCCCTTTCTTATCGCGTGAAGACTATCCAAACGTTGGTTGAAAAGCTGAGGCGGATGCAGACATTTCCTTTGGAAAATATTCTCGATGTCAGCGGTATCCGATTCGATTGTGATCTGACTTTAAGCGAGCAGACCGAGATGGCAAAGATGTTTAGAGAGAACTTCTTGAATCGAGGTATCCAAAAAGTTGAGATTAGCGATACCAGAGAGAAGCCACATTCCGGATACCGAGCGGTGCACCTTCATCTCTACTCGAAGGCAGGTAGATCTGAGTTTCAGATTCGAACTGCTATGCAG
Source organism: Corynebacterium sp. UBA4397 (assembly GCF_002390965.1). Classification (NCBI taxonomy): domain Bacteria; kingdom Bacillati; phylum Actinomycetota; class Actinomycetes; order Mycobacteriales; family Corynebacteriaceae; genus Corynebacterium; species Corynebacterium sp. UBA4397. Next base: position 91,500 of record NZ_DGRD01000017.1, on the reverse strand, counting down.
GCTCAATGGGCGAACTTGTATGAACTAGCAGGTGATATTTTTGGTCGCAGTATCAGATACGAGAGCGTTGAAGACAATCTGAGTCCGGAAGTTATGACCATAGTAGACGCAATCCTTGAAGCCTCGGATGTGGTCCATCAAGCCGAATCTTTAGCTGATGAGTTGTTCGAGCCTTTTTCTCCGCAGCAAAGGATAGAGCCAATTCACGATGAGATGCGCGAGCTAAGGAAGAAAGCCTATGGAGTTTTAGAACAGGAACTGCGTAAACTGGAAGCAGCTCGGTCAAAGAAGTGAAATTCGAAAGGAGAAGCCGGATGCCTGCATTCCTTATTAAGTACAACCGCAAAAGCGGAGCTGTTGAAGTGTCGCGTTTCGAGTCTTTTCTCGAGGCCACGAGCGTGCGTCAAGACCTTGACCTCCTCAATGAAGACCCGGACTTAGAGATTGTCGCGATAGCCAGCAGAGATGAAGAGAGTCTCCGCGTCTCTCACTCGCGCTACTTTGCTGCGGTGTGAACGGGCGGAAGTCCTTTCTCGCTGCTGGCAGGCGGCCAAGCCCTTGCCCTAAGACAGGGCCAAAAACAGCTTCTCCATCCGCTCGGCGTCGAGCCCATCTGGGCCCTCCTCGCGGTAGCACTGCTTGAGTCCGGTGGCGATAATGGAGTAACCCGCGCGGTCGATGGCTTTGGCGGCTGCGGCTAGCTGGGTCACTGCTGCCTCGCAATCCTCACCAGCCTCGAGCATGCGGATGACGGCGTCGATCTGGCCGCGGGCGCGCTTGAGGCGTGCGACGGAGGGTTTGACCGCGGTGGGTTCTAATTTCATAGCGTGGCCTTTCCATGCTCCCAGGTGAGGTAACCGCCATCCAGGTTAGCAACGCTGGTGCCCACGCCCAGGTTCTTCAGCAGGCAGGCGGCGGTATGCCCGCGCAATCCCACTTGGCAGTGAACAATGATGTCGCCTTCGGCGGGGAGTTCGCCGTGGCGTGCGCGCAGCTCGTCGAGGGGGATATTTAGCGCGCCGGGAATTGAGCCGGAGGCAAACTCGGTGGTGGAGCGGACATCGACAAGCGTGGCACCGGTAGTAATACGGGCGTCGAGCTCGTGCCATTGCACGGTCTCCTCGCCGTGGACGAGGTTGTCGTTGATGAAGCCGGCGATATTGATGGGGTCCTTCGCGGAGCCGAACTGCGGGGCATAGGCCAGCTCCAGATCCGCCAGGTCGGTGGCGCTAAGGCCCGCGCGCATGGCTGTGGCGATGATGTCGATGCGTTTATCGGCGCCCTCTTCGCCCACGATCTGGGCGCCGAGGATGGCATCCGTGTCGGCGTCGATGACGAGCTTCATGTGCAGCTGGCTGGCCCCGGGGTAGTAGCCCGCGTGGTGTGCCGGGTGGAGATGAATGATGCGCACATTCTTCCCGGCGGCGCGGGCGCGCTTCTCGTTCCAGCCGGTCGTGGCTGCGGCCAGGCCGAAAAGTCCCACGATGGCGGTTCCTAAAACAGGCAGGGAGCTCACCTGGCGCCCGGCGATGACATCGGCCACGAGGCGCCCATGCCGGTTGGCGGTCTGCGCCAGAGGTACCAGGGTGTCCTCATCGCTGACGTGGTCTTTCTTGGCGGCGGCATCACCCAGCGCAAAAACGTGGGGGTCACTGGTGCGTTGCGCAGAGTCAACCACAATGCCGCCGCGCTCGGTGGTTTCCAGCCCAGCATCTTCCGCGAGCGAGCTTGCAGGCCGCACGCCGATGGCGGCGATGGTGACATCGGCCGGCAGCACCGTTGCATCCGCGGTCACCACCGAGTTTGCAGTGACCTGGGTGGCCTGGGAGTTGGTGAGGATGCGCACCCCGTTATCGCGCATGCGCTTGGCGACGACCCCTGCCATCTCCGCATCCAGCGGCGCGAGGATCTGCGGCCCGGCCTCAACAACGGTGACCTCCAGTCCGCGTCGGCGCAGGTTCTCTGCCATCTCAAGGCCAATGAATCCGCCGCCGATGATGACGGCACTTGTCGCGCCCGGAACTGCGGCGGAAATGCGGTCAACGTCCTCGACGGTGCGCAGGCTCAGCGCGTGCTCAATGCCTTCAATCGGCGGCAGGAAAGGCGTCGCCCCGGGGGAGAGCACCAGCGTGTCATAGGGGATTACCTCGCCCGAATCGGTGGTGACGGTGCGCGCATGGCGGTCGATGGCTGTGGCCCGAGTGTTGACGCGCACATCGAGGTCGAAGCGTTCCTTGAGGCTATCCGGGGTGTGGAGCAACAGTGCCTCGCGCTCCGGGATGACTCCGCCGACGTGATAGGGCAGCCCGCAATTGGCAAAGGACACGTGCCCGGAGGCCTCAAGCACAATGATGCGGCGATGTTCGTCGTTTCGGCGCAGGCGCGTGGCCGTGGACATGCCGCCAGCGACACCGCCCACGATGACGGTGGTGGGGCGTGATGACAGGGCAGGGGATGATGTGGTCATTATTTCTCCAGGTGCGTGTGATGGGAAAAGGGGAAAGACAGATGCGGGAAAGGGGAGATACTGCTATCCGAAGATGCGGCCAAAAAGCCCTTTGAAGCTGCCGGATTGCGCGGCGTCATCCCGTGTGCAGGTGCACCACTGCTCGGCGGGGACGGTGGCTTTGACGGAATCGATGTGGTTGCCGCATCCGGCCCAGGTTGTCTTCCCGCAGCTCTTGCATTTGACGGCTCGGCACATAGTGTTCTCCTTAGATTCAATACCCCGGGGGGTATGTGGTTGATGGCTTCAATATACCCCTAGGGGTATGCGAGGTGCAACCTTTGCCTGCCGAGGCCTCCCCGGCACGCTTCAGCGGAATCCCAAAGCTGATAAACGCTTGTCATTGCTGCGCCCCATCGCCTAAGTTTGAGTTGATAGATCCCCGGCCGGGCCTCTTGTCCTTAGTGGCAAAGCACAAATGGCCGGGGCCTTTTCAGTTTCCTTCAGCTAACAGATTGGCCTTTGTGCGGGTAAGCCACCACGCCGTTTGAGAGACGGAACTGGGTAAGTTGGTCTGTGTAGTTACTGTTGACAGTTCTGTTCCAATCCAATCCAATCCGTTCCAATCCAAGTCCTAACCTTTTCGCTAGAAGATGAAGGAGCATCGAAATGCAGATTCAAGTTCCTCATTCGAATGCGCTTCATGCTGGCTACGTGAAACTCACCGACAAGAAGATTTGGCGTTCTGAAGATCTGACGGATGACCTAATTGTCGATTTGGATTCCTTAGGTTGCGTAGTCGGTGTTGAACTCTTGGATTTGGATCGAGTTCCATAAGCAGCCGACATCGCTGCTAAGTTCCACGTAGCCAGCGCGGAACGCCCAATGCTTGAGCTTGCCCTGCGCCACTTGATGCGCTGGAAAGCCACGAATGGATCGCTAACTCGCCGCTCACAGGTTCAGGCGCAAGCCGAGCCGGGACGGACTCTCGAATCCTGTTAGACATTTGATTTCTCTGCATTTGGGACTGAAAAGCAACCTCTGCACCAAGCCAAGGAAGACCTACACTACAGGGGTTCAGATGTGCCGGAAGTTGCCTTGCGTGAGAGATCTTCACAGGGCTTAATCCAGTCCATCGCCACCCAGAGGTTAGTGCACTGCTGCGGAGAGATGTGGGCTGAGCGTTGTCATCATGTTTGGTGTCGAGTTGTTCTATGCCGCCAGCTGCTTTATCGCACATTATTAGCTGATTGGACAGTTCTTCGAACGTGTTGGCCATGGCTGATGCTTTGTGGATGGCGGCGCTGCTAACTTAAACCTCATGTCTTCTCCTGTTTCCTCCCCGGCTGAGACCTCCTCGGCACCCACTGCTGGTGACTACAGCCAGCTAGCGCCCGGCGTCACCATCGAATGCCGCGATGAGCAGTGGCTGGTCAGCAACGTTTCCCGGACCACGGATGGGTTCAGGGTGCGGGCGCGCGGGGTCAGTGACTACGTGCGCGATACCACCGCCACCTTCTTTACGGCGCTGGATGAGATTTCCATCTTTGACCCGGCCGATGTCACGGTGAAAGTGGATGACTCCCCGCACTTCCGGCACACCCGGCTGTGGTTGGAGTCCACGCTGCGGCGCACGCCAGTGCCGCTGTATCAAGCGGATCTAGAGGTCTCGAGGCAGATGCTCGCTGATCCGCTGGACTATCAGCTCTCCGCAGTGCGCATGGCTTTGTCTGATGAACGCATCCGCCCGCGCATTCTGCTCGCGGACGCCGTGGGACTGGGCAAGACCCTGGAAATCGGCATGATTGTCTCCGAGCTCATCCGTCGTGGACGCGGGGAGCGCATCCTAGTGGTCACGCCCAAGCACGTCATGGAGCAGTTCCAGCAGGAGCTGTGGACGCGCTTTGCTGTGCCTTTGGTGCGCCTAGACTCCCAGGGAATCCAGAAGGTGCGGCAAAAACTGCCTGCCTCTAAAAATCCCTTTACCTACTTCCCGCGGGTGATTGTGTCGATGGATACGCTCAAGTCCCCGAAGTACCGTGCCCAGCTCTCTAAGGTGCGCTGGGATGTAGTAGTCATCGATGAGATTCACAATGCCACCAATGTTGGTTCCCAAAACAACGAGCTCGCGCGCACCCTTGCTCCCACGACGGAATCGCTGATTCTAGCCTCGGCCACACCGCACAATGGGCGCGAGGATTCATTCAAAGAAATCCTGCGCCTTTTGGATCCGCTCTCCGTCTACCCGGATGGCCGCATCGATATGGAGGCGGCGAAAAAGCTCATCATTCGCCGACACCGCAACTCCCCAGAGGTGGCCAGCGTCGTGGGCAAGAAATGGGCCAAGCGCAAGGAGCCACGCAATATTCCGGTCGAGGCCTCGGCGGAGGAGAACGCCGTCGCGCGCGAAATCGCCGAGACCTGGGTCCACGGAGCGACCGCAGACCGGCTCTATCCTTGGACTCTGGTCAAGGCTTTCTTGTCCTCCCCGGCAGCCCTGGGGGAGACCATCGCCGCGCGGCTAAAGTCCTCGCGCCACCCCGAGGAAAAGAACAAGCTAGAGCGCTTGGCTGAGCTCAATGACAAGGTGACGGCGGAGAACTCAGAGAAGTTCGCCAGCCTCATCGAATACCTCAACGAGATTGGGGTGAAGAAGGGCAGCGAGCGCCGCGTCGTCATTTTCTCCGAGCGTGTAGCCACCCTGCATTGGCTCAAGCGCAATATTGAAAAGTACCTTTCCTTGCGTCCCGGCGCAGTCAAGATCATGCATGGTGGCCTGCCGGATACCGAGCAGCTTGCTCTCATCGATGAGTTCAAGCGCGAGGACACCCCGCTCCGCGTCCTTATCACTGGTGACGTCGCCTCCGAGGGCGTGAACCTGCACGCGCAGTGCCACCACTTGGTTCACTATGACATCCCTTGGTCCCTCATCCGCATCCAGCAGCGCAATGGCCGCATCGACCGCTACGGACAAGAGCACGAGCCGGAGATCACCGCGCTGCTGCTTGACCCGGCGGACGCGGATTCCATCGGTGAGCTGCGTGTGCTTACCCGCCTCATCGAGCGCGAGTACGCGGCCAATGAGCTCCTCGGTGATGCCGCCCCACTGATGGGCAAGCACAACCCCAAGGCCGAGGAAGATGAGATCCGGGAGGTGCTCACGCGCGCCCGCGATTTCGATGACGTTGTGGCTAACCCCCAGGACCTTCTCACTGGTGCTCACTCGCGCCCCGCGGAGCCAAAAAGCGCCGAAGAAGAGGACGATTCTTCCTTCGATATCTTTGCTCTGCTCAACGCCGGCGTGGCCAGCAATAAAGACCACAAAGGCAACAAAGACGACAAAGACGACAAAGACGACAAAGACGACCAAAACAACAACGACAGCACTGCCTCAGCCGGTGCCATGTCGGGCGGACGCACCCATTCTCGCCACAGCCTCTACGCTGCGGAGAACAGGTATTTAGAGGATGCCTTGAACGAGGCATTCAATGAGGAGGCCCACGCGCCAGTTGCAGCTGGGGGAGTGGAGTTCGTGGAACACGAGAACGACATCGTGGAGCTCAAGCCACCACAGGACTTGCGGCGGCGCTTTGACTTCCTGCCGCAGGACTATGTCTCCTATCGCAAGATTACTGAGCGCCTGCAACTGGCCACCACGGTCAAGCGGGGCAATGAGCAGTTGCGCGCGGCACGCGAGGGCGATTCGGAGAAGTCGTGGCCGCAGGCACACTTCTTGGGCCCATTGCACCCGGTGACGGAGTGGGCCTCGGATCGCGCACTGACGGCGATGGAGCAAAGCGAGATCCCCGCAGTGCTTGGCGCAGTTGAGGAACCAACGCTGTTGCTCATGGGCACGCTGACCAATTCACGCGGGCAGGTGCTCACCCGTGCCTTTGCTACCGCGGTGGTCGGTTCCTTCGGATTGGATGTGCCCCCCTCCGTGGAGGCCGCAGTGATCACTATTCAAGAGGATGTCTACGCCTGGTTGCGCCAAGTGGGCTTGGATGACAAAGCCATCAACCCCGGCGGATTCGCTGTACCGGATGATTCCGCGCGCTTTGTCGCTGCAGCAGTATCGGCAGCGGGGTCACGCCTGCGGTTTATCAAGGATGAGGCAGCAGGCTTGGCGCAGCGCCGCATTGCCGGTTGGCTGGAGCGGGAAGAATCGTGGAGCGGCCACAATGCCGCCTCTACCGCGCGTCTCCGCGCCGCCCACACCCAGATCAAGCGGGAGGAGGAGCTGCTTCGTTCCATGTCACCGGAGCGCTCGCTCATCCGGCCACTGGTCTTGGTACTGCCACGGGCCAAGGGCTAGCCCGCTCCCACACACCCAAACCCATTCCTTCACCCACCCTCTTTTCACCCACCCACTTTTCCTCCCCACCTCAAGAAAGCACATCACATGGCAGACTTCGATTCCATCATCAACGTCGAAGAGTGGATCTCGGATTACTATCTCACCACCGATGAAAAAGGCAGCTCCTTTGGCAAACGCGTCGATGATGAGCTCAAGGAATGGCGCAAGCTGGAGAAGGATAGCCAGGGTGCCACGCACTCCCCACTGAGCAGGCTGACCTCTCGCCGTGAGGCCATTCAGACCGCCCTTTCTGCGCTGGAGGAGGAGGCAGAGCCCGCCAAGCTGGACGCGGTCTATGACCTCATCTGTGACGCCTTTGGGTACCCGGCACCGCAGGAGGTGGAGTTTGATCGCAACGGGCAGGCGCTGCGCCTGCGCGCGTCGGCGGATACAGCAGGCTCAGTGGTAGTCCTGCGCGCCGGCCAGCTGGGCTCTATCGAGGAATTGGCCGGGCTGCGTCCGCTCGGCCCGGAGGCAACGCTGGGGGACAAGCCCCTCGACATCGCGGTGCCTAAACTCGTCGGCGAGATCTTCCTCGCGGAGTCCGCCCCAGACTTCATTCTCGTCCTGGCGGGCAACTGGGTCATCCTTGCCGAGCGCGAGACCTGGCCACTGGGCCGCTTCTTGGCAGTGGATCTGGGTCTGGCCATCGAGCGCAACGATCAGCGCGCCAAAGGTGAGCTCAGCCGCGTTATCGCCATCTTGGCTGCCGAGCACACCGCACGCGGTGCGGACGGATCCACCTGGTGGCTCGACACGCTGGCCGAGGCACGCGAGCACTCCGTCAAGGTGTCCGAGTCACTGCGTGGTGCCATCAAGGAATCGATAGAGCTCATCGGAAACGATGTCCTGGCCCGCCGCCGCGCCCGCGAAAATGAGGACCTCAGTGCGATAAGCGGCAACGAGCTAGCCAACCAGTCGCTGCGCTACCTCTACCGCATTCTCTTCCTGCTCTTTGCGGAATCTGCCCCGGAGCTGCAGATCCTTCCCACGGGGGATAATGACTATGACGAGGGCTACGGCCTGGCCCGCTTGCGCGATCTCATCTTGAACGAGCCCACCACGCACCGCGCGCAGAATGGCACGCACCTCTACGACAGCCTCGAGCTGCTCTTTGAGCGCGTCAACAAGGGCCACGACCCGGAGGACAAACGCAATCCTCTCTTCGATAGCAACGCCCCGGAAGAAGGGCTAGAGTTCCGCAATCTCGACGCGGATCTGTTTAAGGGCAGCGCCACTGCCTTTATCGATGAGGTCAAGCTCTCCAACCTGGCCCTGCATAAGGTGCTGCAGAACCTCCTGCTGACCAAGGAAAAGCGCGGGAGCGACCGCGGTTTCATCTCCTACGCCACCCTCGGCGTCACGGAGCTGGGTCAGGTCTATGAGGGCCTGATGTCCTATACCGGCTTCATCGCGGAGGAAGACCTCATCGAGGTAGCCAAGCACGGCGATCCCTCCAAGGGCTCGTGGGTGGTCCCGGAGGCAAGCTCCAACGAGCTGGAGCTGCCGGCGGATTGCGTTGTCTACGAGGACCGCGAAAGCGAGCACGGCGGAGTGGAGCGCGTCCCGCGCCGCCACCAGCGCGGCAGCTTTGTCTACCGTCAGTCCTCCCGCGACCGCGAGCGTTCCGCCTCTTTCTACTCGCCGCCGGTCATCACGGAGTTCACTGTGGGCCAGGCCATTGAGGAGCTCACCGCCACCGGGCGTATCGATAGCGCGGATGACATCTTGACTTTGAGCATCTGTGAGCCCGCCATGGGCTCGGGTGCCTTCGCGGTGGAGGCCGTCAACCAGCTCGCGGAGCTCTACCTGGATAAGAAGCAACAGGAGCTGGGCCGTGAAATCCCCGGTGAGCAGCGCACGCTGGAACTCCAGCGCGTTAAGGCGCACATCGCGCTGCACCAGGTCTACGGCGTGGACCTCAACAAAACCGCGGTGGAGCTCGCCGAGATCTCCCTGTGGCTCAACACCATGACTAAGGAGCTCAAGGCGCCGTGGTTCGGCTTGCACCTGCGCCACGGCAACTCCCTTATCGGTGCCTCCCGCGCCACGTTCTCCAAGAAGGAAACAAGCACCAAGGCCTACCTCAAGGCCACCCCTCAACACCACGGCATTCAGGGGCTGGCTACCGCCATTGACTCCGCGGAATCGGATCCCGCCCCACTGGGCCGCATCCACCACTTCCTCGTCCCCAGTGAGGGCTGGGGTGCTGCGGCCGATGCCAAGGATCTCAAGGACATCGCCGGCGAGGAGGTCAAGGAGATGAAAGCCTGGCGCACGGGCATCCGCAAGGGCCTGACCAGCTCCCAACAGACTCTGGCCACCGAGCTCTCCCGGCAGGTTGAGCGCCTGTGGGAGATTGCCCTGGTGCGCCTGCGCATAGCCGAGGATCAGATCCGGCGTGACCTGCCGCTATGGGGGCAAGAGCACACCGAAAGCGCCAAGAACGTCACCCGCCAGCAGGTGGAGGAAGAACTCCTCAACAATCAGGAGGGCGCCTACCTGCGCCTGCGCACCGCCATGGATGCCTGGAATGCCCTGTGGTTCTGGCCCGTAACCGCCACTGAGGAACTACCTGACATCGCGGAGTACCTCTCCACGATGCGAGATCTCCTCGGCATCCCCAATGATGGAGGCAGAAAATCCAAACCAAAAGCCAACCAACACGCCTTCGGTTTCGACATGAACTGGCAGGACCTCGACTACGTGGAGAGCCTCGACCGCACCACCTCGGGCCGTCTGCTTTTCGAAGCCGTCCTCGAGGCTCACCCGTGGCTGAAAACGGCCACCGACATCGCCCACGAACAGGCTTTCTTTCACTGGGACCTGGACTTTGCCACCGTCATGGCGCGCGGCGGCTTCGACTTCCAGGTGGGTAACCCGCCGTGGGTGCGCCCCGATGTCGACTTTGAGGATTTGCTCTCCGAGCACGATCCTTGGTTTAACCTAGCCAACAAGCCCACCCAGGCGGAGAAGAAGCGGCACCGAGAAGCTCTTGGGCAGGACCCGGAGATTCTTCGCACCCTTGCCTCTGGCGTTGGCGAAGTTACGGCCACAGCAGCCGTGCTCGGTGATATCACTCGCTACCCTCACCTCCAGGATCAGCGCCCAGACCTATACCGTGGATTTATGGAACTAACCTGGGAAAATGCCAGCAAGGAAGGGATTATCTCCCTCATTCATCCCGAATCCCACTTAACGGAGAAGAAGGCCGCGCCGCTACGCGCTGGTGCTTACAGACGTTTGCGCCGCCACTGGCAGTTTAGTAACGCTCTAGGCTTGTTTGACGCGCACCGTAGCATTAATTTCGGAGTTAACATCTATGGAAAGACTAATCTGACACCGTGCTTTTTATTTGCAGCTTCGCTGTACCACCCAAAGACTGTCGTAGATTCCTTTGGCCACGATGGCTCAGGAAAGCTGCCCGGCTTCCGAAACGAAGATTATGATTTGGATCTGCGTCCGCACCGGGATCGTATCTTTACCGTCGACGAGGGTACCCTGCGTGTGTGGAACTCCATCATCGAGGAACCAGGTACGCCCTTGCTGGAGACGCGCACCGTCTACTCTGTTAATAGCGAAGCGGCCGCAGTTTTGGCCAAGCTCGCCGCGGCACCGCGCATCAAGTCTCTTGGGCTGCAGTTTTCTTTGGGCTGGGATGAAGCTGCGGGAAAGAAGAAAGGCTACTTTGATACTTCCTGGCAGCACGCTGACTCCTGGGCGGACGTAATCCTGCAGGGCCCTCACCTCGGCGTTTCCACACCGATGATCAAGCAGCCCAATCCTACGATGAAGCACAACAAGGACTTGTCCGAGATCGACCTCGAGGGCATGCGAGCCGATTTCATCCCTGCGACGGCCTTTGCTCGCAACTTAGAGGCCAAGAATTATAAGAAAGATTATGGTCTTTGGCAAGCCGACGGCGAGCCGGTATATGTTTTGGATCAGTACCGTGTTGCGTGGCGCGTTAGGGCTGTAACGACGAATTTTCGAACCTGTTACCCCTCAATTATTCCCCCTGGTGCAGCTCATGTCGACAACGTGGCTGCAGCCGCGAATACGACCGAAAAGGGTCTGACAGTTTACGCAGCAGCCTCCCTTAGTAGTTTCTTAGCTGACTTCTTTATTAGATCGACTGGCGCTAGTCACCTTCGTTCCAAGAGCATTGAATCAGTTCCTCTTGGGTCAATGCCATTTAAAGGTGACGTTGTGCAAAAGAGCCTTGAATTGAACTGTATAACCGAGGATTATGCACCATTATGGGAGGAATTAATATGCAGTCCTTGGACCGTGGAAACCGTAGAGAGAAACGCCGCTAAACGGTGGCACCTGCAGAACGAGATCGATGCGATGGTTGCTCTGTCACTGGGTGTGACCTTGGACGAGCTGTTGATGGTGTACCGCACTCAGTTCCCAGTGATGCGGCGCTATGACCAGACTGATCTCTATGACGCGAATGGGCGGAAGGTTCCGGGGGACATCGTCAAGCGGGTGAAGAAGTTGAAGGCGGGGGAGACCCTGTCATTGGCGGAACGGACGTGGACGCACCCGCAATCTGAGGTGGAGTATGTCTTTGAGTATCCCTTTGCGCCCTTGGATAGGGAGGCGGACCTGCGGGAGGCATATGAGAAGTATGCAGCGATGCTGTAGCCGGTGATTTGTCTGCAGAGTCCTTAAATGTGGTGTTCTAATAGTGCGGAGACCTATCCCGCAAGGGCCTGTTGCAGAAGCCATATCAATCTAGTGGAGTAGTAGAAAACGATGTCGAGCCTTATCCCAACGCGTGCCTCTAGGCACATCGCTGATGGTCTATCCGAGTACGTGACCACCAGCTTCTCGTTGGCAGAGGACTTGACCTCCCAGCAGCTCCGCGCGTTTTTGCAGGCCCCACACGGCGGGATGTTCTTTGGACCCTATGTGAAAACCCGCTTGCCCTACGCGCCGGCGCGGGATTGGAAGGGGATCCTGGGTTGGCTGCCGCAGGGATTTACGCCCTACCGCCACCAGGCGCAGGCCTTCGAGCGGCTGGCCTCCTATTCCTATGCCGAAGGCACGCAGCGCCGGCCCCAGCCCACGCTGGTGGTTACGGGTACCGGCTCGGGTAAGACGGAGTCTTTCCTGTACCCGATTCTGGATCATTGCCGCCGCAACCGAGGCAGTGGCATTAAAGCGCTCATTCTCTATCCCATGAATGCTCTGGCCGCGGATCAGGAAAAACGCCTGACTCGGCTGCTGATGGAGGATGAGGCGCTGGCAGGGATAACCGCAGGCCTTTATACCGGTGAGGTGGCCTCGGGAGGCCGGCGCAAGGTTTCTGAGCGCGGCCTCATCACTGACCGCGAGGTCATGCGTGATACCCCGCCGGACATCTTGCTGACGAACTACAAGATGTTGGATCAGCTGCTGCTGCGCGCGGCAGATAGGCCCATGTGGGAAAAGTCGGCCGCGACCTTGCAGTACCTAGTGCTCGATGAGTTCCACACCTACGATGCAGCCCAGGGCTCTGATGTGGCAATGTTGCTGCGCCGGCTGGGGCTGATGCTCAAGAAGTACCAGGGTGAGGGTGTACTCGATGCCGAGGAGGCGGCCCGGCCTTTGGGGAAGATCACGCCAGTGGCTACCTCGGCAACGCTGGGCGGTGGTGGCTCTGCTGATGCTGCTGGTGATGGCTCTGCCGCTGTTGGTGGCGTCTCCGGTGCGCACGCGGACATGCTGAACTTTGCCCACACCGTATTTGGCGAGAAGTTGGAGCCAGAAGCAGTCGTGGGGGAGACGCTGCTTGATGTGGAGCAATGGCGCGCCACCATCCCTGAGCTCGTGGGTCTGCCGGTGGTATCAACGCCCCTGCCCACGGTGGAGACAATGGAGGCTGTTATTGCCCAAGTGGCCTCCGTGGTCGAAGGCATTGGATTGGCCGAGGCTGCTTTTGGTGAGCCTGCAGATTCTGCTGAGTCTGCAGGCTCTAGTGGAGTCACCGAGAAACGCGAGTATGACCTGGCCGTGCATTTCGCACTGTGCGATCACCTTCTGCTCTGCGGTGAAACCGTCGAGGAGGCGATTGCCGCCATGGCTGGCAATGCTGTGGTGGAGAAGATCTTGCGGGCGGCTACACAGCCCTTGCCCCTCGAGCATGCGGAAACGCGCGCCGGTGGAGAAGGCACTGCAGCCCGTATTGCCCCACTGGTGGAGGAGGTTTTTGACGCGAGTATCTTGCGTGCGCACCGCGAGATGGCAGTGGAGTTTCTCACCATCGTGCTCTCAGAAATCGCGTACCTGCGCGCGGAGTTTGGGGCACTCCGCGGCTGGGATGGCAAGAAGATCCCGGGGGTAGAAACGCACCTGTGGGTGCGTGAAATCTCCCGAATCGACCGGGCTGTGGGCCAAGTCGAAGATAGTGAGGCTGTTGCCGGCGACGAGGAAGGCTTGTCAGAGCAGTCCATTTTCCGTTGGTCAGATGATGGTGGAATTGCTCGCGGAGTAGAACACGCACATGCGGGCGCTGATAGCGGGCGGGCATGGCTGCCGGCTATCTACTGCCGGCACTGCGGGCGCTCGGGGTGGATGCTGGCCTTTCAGCCAGGTGGAGACACTTTTGAGACGGCTCCACAGAAGATTCGTGCGCTGTCCCTGACCCACTTGGAGCGCCTGCGGCCTTTGATCGATGCCACGAGCGAGGCAGTGCAAGGTGTACTGCGCAGCGATGATGATAAGTCCCGCGTTAAGTGGCTGAACATGGATCTGCCCGGGCTGATGGAGGCTGAGCCTGCAGCAGAGGTGCGCGAGGAATCCCCGGTGGTGCCGGTGCTCGTGTACTCGGGTGAGGGAACAGAGGAGCGGGCCAAGGCGCAGAACTGTCCTTCTTGCGGCGAGGATGACGCTATTCGCTACCTGGGCTCCTCTGTGGCCACGCTGCTTTCAGTGGCGTTGAGCAACCTCTTTGGCATGGACGAGCTCGACAACGCAGAGAAGAAGACCCTCGTCTTTGCTGACTCAGTGCAAGACGCCGCCCACCGCGCCGGGTTTGTACAGAACCGGGCGCGCGCCTTCGCTGTGCGTTCCCGCATCTGGCGGGCAGTGGAGTCCTACCTGCATCCGGCTACTGATGAGGGGACTGAAGCCCTTTCAGAAGGCGTAAACGGCGTGCGCCTGGACCTGCTTTCGGCGCGAATGGTCGAGCACGCGCAGGCCGAGCCCACCCCAGCCGAGTCCGCGCGGGCACTATTTGAACTCTTGCCGCCGGAGCTCAAAGACTCCGCGCGATTCCGCGCCGTGTGGGAGAAAGGTTCTACTCCGAGCGAAGTCACGCGTGCCCTGACGCAGCTGCGTAAACGCCTTGACTTGGATCTTGCCCTGCAATTCGGTGACCGCGTGGATCTGCCACGCTCTTTGGTCTCCACCGGCACGCTTAGCGTGGCAGTTGATGTGGAAGATGAGGTTCTTCTCAAGGCAGCACTGTCAGTCGGTGGGGTCCTCGCCACGGATGCTGAGCTCTTGGGCTGGGCTCGCGGCTGCGTTGAGTACATGCGCATCTCGGGCGGCATCTACCACGACTGGTTCAAGGGATTCCTCGGCCAGGACTGCAACCGCTACTTACTCAATAGCCGTGAGGCTAGGGCCAAAGGCGTACCTGGCTTCGTCCGCGGTGGAGAACCTAAGTTTCCACGGGCAGGCGCTGCGCTCAAAGGCGCATTAGGCAAGCGCGGAAACAGTGCTGCTATGTCCCTGAGTGCGCAACAAGGGTGGTACGCACGCTGGACCAACAAGGCGCTGGGCACCTCAGTGGGTTCTGCTTTTGACGCGGCCAAGCATGCCACCGAGCTTTTTGCTCAGCTCGAGTACGCCGGGGTAGTGGACTCATTGCCCACCGCCAGCGGCGGGCGGATTTATTCTTTGCCACCAAGTCACATCGTCGTGCGGGAGGAATCCACCCCGCAGTTGCTGGAGTGTCCGGTGTGCCACCTGCGCGCGGGCGTTGATGCCGATGGGCGTGCAGCGCTAGCCGGCACCGCCTGCTTCACCTTGTCCTGCTCTGGTTCCTTCGAGGTCATCGACGTTGAAGACAACTACTATCAGCGGCTTTATCGCACCCGCAACACCCGCACAGTGGTCTCAGCTGAACACACCAGCCTTGTACCCACCAACAAGCGTAAAGAAATAGAAGATCAGTTTAAGCTCCCCGCCGAGCAACAGCAGGCCGATGCTCCCAATGTCCTGGTCGCCACACCCACCCTGGAGATGGGCATCGACATCGGCGACCTATCCACCGTGATGCTCGCCTCCATGCCTTCCACCGTGGCAAGTTACGTGCAAAGAGTGGGGCGCGCCGGGCGTCTGTCTGGAAACTCGCTCATTGTGGCTCTCGTGCGTGGCCGAGGTCCTGCGCTGACCAAGCTGGAGCATCCGTTGGAAACCATCGCGGGCTCCGTCACGGCTCCGGCAGCATATCTCTCGGCCCGTGACATCATGCACCGCCAGTTCTTGGCCTATCTGATTGATGAGCTGGAGCCGAGTGCTTCTTCCGCGCGCTATGCCCGCGATGTGCTCAGCAGAAACAGCGAATCTTTCCTCGATGAGATAGCAGCCATGGCAGAGCAAGCCCATTCCCTGCAAGCAGAGGCGGAGGCCATTGCCACGGGGAAGAGTGAAGAAGTCCCCTCCGCGAAAGACGTGCATATCTGCGGGGCACTCGGGCGCTTTAGCGCGACCCTGCGCTCCAATACCGCCCCAGAGGTCCTCCAAGAACTCGCGCGATGGGTGACGTCACCAGGTGGCATGGTGGCAGACATCGACTCGGCGCGCACGCGGTGGAGCGAGACGAATATTGAGTTGCTCAAACGCCTGGAAGTAATGGAGCAGCGCAAGAACGAGCTGGAGGAGCGGCGCGCAGCCGCCGCGATCGAGGACGATGACACGAAGAATCAGCTCGATTCGACCCAGGCCGCTCTGCGCTTTACCCGCAAACAGCTCAAGGACCACGCGGAGGAGTATTGGATCTCTGCGCTGGAGCGCTATGGCCTGCTGCCCAACTTCACGCTCTTGGACGATAGCGTTGAATTCCACCTTTCAGTGTCTTCCTTCAACGTGGAGGTACAAAAGTTCGAGACCAAGGTCTTTGACTACAGCCGCGGTATATCCTCCGCGCTAACGGAATTGGCACCGGGGAATACCTTCTACGTTCAGGGGGTTGGCGCCGAAGTTGATTCCGTAGAGCTCGGCGCCGAGCATTCCGCCATCACGCAGTGGCGGCTGTGCCCCGAGTGCTCTTACTGTCAGCCAACCGGGGTGGTACTCTCGGCCGCTGCGCAATCTCCAGTGTCTGCGCCTCCGGCTGGGCCGTGCCCGGCGTGTGGTGCTCCCGGATTTGCTGACCGCGAGCAACTCGTCGACGTGGTTGAGATGTCTAAGGTCTATGCCTCGGTGGATTCCGCGCGTAGTGCTATCAGCGATAATCGCGATGATCGCGCCACGAAACGCTTTCAGACGCAACTGAGCTACCGCGTTCCCGAGGGGGGACATGGTAAAGCCTGGTACCTCAGCGATTCCGGGTTTGGCATGGAATACCTGCCGCATGTGGACATGCGCTGGCTTAACCTGGGGCGTTTCGGCGGAGGAGCCAAGCGGGTATTCGCCGCAGCAGAGCGCGAGGCCCCGCTCTTTCGCGTGTGCGAACACTGTGGACACCTCGATTCCCAGGCAGGTGCCAACCGCTGGCAAGACCATGCGCCCTGGTGCAAGCACCGCAATTCCGTGGAGGAAGAGTCCTTGACCATCGCGCTGGGCCGCACCTTGGGGACTCAAGCCGTGCTTGTGCACCTGCCAGCCTTGTTGGGCATGCTCGATTCCTCCACGCTGCCCTCACTCATCGCCGCCTTCAAATTGGGCTTCAAAGAATACCTGGGCGGAAACCCAGACCACCTCGATGTGGAGCAGGTACGTGCGCCCTCGGATGGCTTCGTCTCCGACATGCTCTTGGTGCATGACACCATCCCCGGGGGAACCGGCTACCTGGCGCAGTTTACTGATCCGGCGCACGTGCGCCGCCTCTTTGAGGTGGCCTACCGGCGGCTGGTTTCCTGCCATTGTGCTCACGAGGATCGTGAGTGCTGTCCTTCCTGCCTTTTGCCCTTTGCTCGAAGCAGCCAACTGCCACAGACGTCGCGCGCAGCTGCCGTCGTGGCGCTGGGCAAGATCTTGGCTGATGATATCCACCTTTCCGCCGAGGCCGAGCCCCTTGAGTACTCCTGGGAGGGCCACCTGACGGAGCACAAGCCCGAAGGCTCCGCCCAGTCGCAGCTTGAGCGGAGATTCCTGGATCAGCTGCGCCAAGACCTCAAAGCAATGGGGGCTGTGGTCAGTGATGCGGTCGTGGGAAACTACGCTCACTGGACCATCGACTTCGGCCCGCAGGTTCCGCATAAGTGGACCATGAAGGAGCAAGTCAACCTGGGATTTACCATCCCAGACATCGTGTTCTCGACCCCTGACCCACAGGTGCGCGATATAGCGCTCTACCTCGATGGCGCCGCCTACCATGCCAGTTCAGTGCACAACCGCGTTGCCGACGATTTTGAGAAACGCAACCGCCTCTATGCCGATGGCTATCTGCCGTGGTCGTTGACGTGGCACGACATCGACAAGCGCCAGGCACGCGTCAACGGTGAGTACATAGAACCGGCTTGTTGGGTAGAACCTTCCAAACATGCGGTATTCTCCCGACAATTCAACATCGCAGCTGAGCGGATGGATTTGCTCGGTGTGGATGGTCTTAGTTTGCTTGAGGAAGTTCTTCTTGACCCTGGCAAGGAGTGGCAGGATCTCTCCCATGCTGCTGTGTTGGAGGCAGTTCTCGGTGGGGAAGGCACCGGGCAAGAGTATTGGAACACTTATGGCAAGGCAGTTGAGGTCAGATACTCGACTCGACTGCGCCAGCTAGTTTTCGAGAATTCCCGCGCCGGGGATGAAAAGAAGCATTGGCAGTTGTTTGTCGGGCTGAGCAATTACTTCTACCTCGACCCATCGAATGCTGTGGTCAGGGTCATTGACTCCGACGTGGAAACGAATCTGGAAGACAGTGCTATTGCCTCCGGAGTTGCCGTGGGAGTGGATGCGATGGGCATAGAGGCGCAACCGGCTGCGGAGCCAGATTCTGCAGCATCATCTACGCCGCCGATACCACTGGAATGGGAAGAGATCCTGGCTGAATTTCAGGACGAGCCCGAAGCACGAGACTGCCTGCGCGTGTTGGCACAGGCAGGGATTGCACCCCCGGATGAATCCAGCCTCGGCACAGAAGTCGATGGTGCGCCAATAATCGCACGGTGGCCCAAGGAGAAACTTGTCCTGCTCTATGCCGATGATGTCCCCGACCTGGGGCCGGGCTTAGAGGCAGGGGGACTGCATGTATTCGGTGCAGACTTTTCTGAAGTACCCGCTGAAGTGGCTGCGCTCTTTTACTAATCTGAACGGGCACGGGGAAGACTAGCTGCTGAAAAGCAGCTGGAGAAGACTATCCGGAAATATTTACCGAAGAAGAACACAAGGAGACCACGAGGGCATGCCAGCTACAGTCGCGTTCTATAAATCCCTGCAGAATAGGTATGACCTGGGAAACCAGATTGTAGCCTTCATCGATAAGTTGGCCAGCAATCCAGAGAGCCCCTCGCTGCATGTGGAGCGGGTGGCCAACGCAGCCGATAAGCGTGTGCGCACAGCGCGAGTTACTGACAAGTACCGTGCCGTGCTCTTTGAACTGCAGGGCAGCGGGGAAAAACAGTTCCTCGTCATTGACATCCTCAACCACGATGATGCCTACGATCTGGCGACTTCGAAAAGCCTCGTGGTCAACGCCGTTACCGGAGTTACCCAGCTTGTGGATGTTTCTGCCACAGGCGCCGGTGGCGCCGGCGACGGCGGTGCAGGCACTGCGGGAGGTTCCGCAGGGCTCTCGCAGGCAGAGATCGAGTCACGTGCCAAGGCTATTGCCGCGCAGAAAGTTGCCGAGTACCAAGCACAGCAGGCGGCCACTGATGCTGCCAAGGAGACGGCGCGGGCGGATTCGAAGGACGCTGAACGCCCTGCCGCAATTCTTGGCGAGCACGGCATCACTGCTGAGCAGCTGCGCAAGGAGCTGGGGCTTAGTCCGCAGGTAGTTGCTCTCATTGAAGAGGCATCCAGCCTGGAGGAACTCGAGAAACTCTGGGAAGGTATTTCCAACTGGGAACGCGATGCCACGCTGGGATTGCTTTCCGGAATGAGCATTGCCGAGGTACGCGCCGACTTACAGCTCGATTCCGCCGCCGAGTCTGACGAAGATACGAGTGCCACCTCTCCCACGGCTGAAAAGACCGGCGACGACGATGCCCTCATTGCAGGCATGCAGACCCCGGCCGGAAGGATGGACTTCCTCATTGATCCCGGGCAGGAAGAGCTCGAAGAGATCATCAACGGTGGCTCCTTCGCGCAGTGGCGTGTGTTCTTGCACCCCAGCCAGCGCCGCGCAGTAACCGCCCGCCACAGTGGTTCCGCGCGCATCACCGGCGGTGCGGGCACCGGCAAGACCGTCGTGGTCATCCACCGCACGAAGCATCTGCTAGACACCGACCCCGGCTCCCGCGTCCTGTTGACCACGTTCACCCGTGAGCTGGCCAATGCGCTCAAAGGTCAGATGAATGAGCTCGATCCCTCTTTCCCCGAGGCCAGCGTGCATGGCAGCCCCGGGCTGTGGATCTCCGGTATCGATGCGCTGGTGCGTGACGTATTAAAGAATGCGCAGAAGTCCGAGCTACGCATGGCGCTCAAGAGCGCTGTGGGGATAGACGGCGACTTTTGTCCCGGGGCCTTGGATGGGCGCACCGAAAACCGCTTGTGGATCGAGGCCGCCGACCTTAAGGGCGGGACGCTCAGCCAAGAAAAGAAGCATCCGGCATTCCTGGCTCAGGAGTACTCCGCGGTGATCTTGACCCACGGCATCAAAGACGAGAAGTCCTACCTGCGAGTGCGACGCGCAGGACGCGGAACCTCGCTCAACCGCGCAGAGCGTAAGACCGTCTGGTCCATCGTGGAGCTTTTCCAAGCCAAGTGCGCCGCTGCCCAGAAACTGACCTATGCCGCATGCGCGGTGGTGGCTGGAGACATCGTTGAGCAGCGCTCGGCCGAGGGCATGTTTGATCACGTCCTCATCGATGAGGCACAGGACTTCCACGCCGGTCATTGGCGTTTCTTGCGCGCTATTGCCAAGTCAGGGCCGAACGATATTTTCATCTCAGAGGATTCTCACCAGCGTATCTACGGCCAGCGGCTGGTGTTGCGCAACTACGGGATTGAGACCCGCGGGCGTGCCACAACCAAGCTGCGCGTGAACTACCGCACCACTGCGCAGAACCTAGGCTATGCCTCTGCCATCTTGGATGGCACGCAGTGGGTGGATTCCGAGGAACAAACCGATGATCTGCACGGTTATCACTCCGTGCGCCAAGGCCCTGCCCCCGTCACCGTCTACTCGGAGAGCAAAGCCGAGGAAGCTGAGAAGATTGCCGCCCACATTGCTGAATGGACCGCTGGCGAGGCAGCTGTGTCTATCGGCGTGCTTGCGCGAACTAACTCGCGCCGGGCAGAAATCTCCGCGCAGCTCGCAGAGCTGGGCATTGCCGTTAGCCCAGGGCGTTTTACCACCGCCGACCGTCCAGTGACGGTGATGACCATGTTCAACGCCAAGGGCCTGGAGTTTACCCACGTTGTTCTGGTCGATGTCAGTGCCGAGGCGCTGCCTCAGCAGTACCTGCTGCGCGGCCTAGCACCCGCCGAGGTTGAGGATTCCCTACAGCGCGAAAGAGCTCTCCTCTACGTCGCGGCCTCCCGCGCCCGCGACATGCTCTTAGTCAGCGTCGTGGGCAAGCCCTCGGAGCTATTGCCGGAGCAGCTCGGGGAACCGGATATGCACTAGGCTCCGTGTCTCCCCGAGGGCCGGGTCTGCTCGGCTCAGTCCTGACCTGACCAAGTACTCAGCGCTAGATGATCGCTCAGGAACGCAGCACCCTTCTCAGAGAGCCGGCCTAGGCCCCAATACTTGCGGCAGAGCTGGAAGAGCTCGGTCGCGGTGGGGGCGGTGGGGAAGAGATTCATTGTTGCGATTACCTCGTCTGAGGTCATCTCCCGCAGGTTTCTTTCGCCGAGCTCGCGGGGCACGGAAGGGTCTTGCCCGGCTAGGTAGAAGGTGCGTTCGTCCAAAGTTTTGCGATTAAGCGGGTTACTCGACAAGATGACGTTTTTCTGGAGGGCAACGCTAAGGGCCTGCTTGATAGTTGTCTTTACCTCGCTGCCGATACGTCCGCCGTAGCCTGCCGCATACTTCCGGTAGAGGCGCCCACCCCGGGTAGGGCCCTCGACCTGCAGAATCTTGACTAAGCCCTCTTCGATCTCGCCCCGCGTGGCTATGGTGACAGCAGTCGTGCCTCCGCCGAAAGCGGTGAACTTCTCCGGAGCCGGGATGTCTCCCTCAGCCGCCTCGAGGACGACGCTTAACTCCGAACGAGCAGAGGAGGGCTGCAGCGGGAAGCGCTGCTGCGTTTCCTCGCCATTGGACTGGCGGACGAGCAGCGGGTTGGGGAGCCCGGCTTTCCGGAGAGCGGGTGCTGGTTGTGCCGGCTGTTCAGGCTGTGCTGAGAAGGGATTGCTCAGGGAGCCGCCGAGGGAATCGGTGGGGTAATCCTCGGGAACGTCATCATTGTCGTCATCGTCGTCATCGTCGTCATCGGCGTACCCGGCGGCCTCACCGTATTCGGTGCTGTCGGTGCCGGCCTCGGCCTCGGCTTCGATTAGCGCGGCGAAGGGGTTGTTGGAGAACTCGTCATCGGCGTAGAGGTCGTCCTCATAGGAGAACTCACTAGATACCTTGCCGGTCCATTCTTCGCTCGGCTCGGCTTGCCCGGCCTGTTCGGCATGTCCGGCATGCGCGGATTGCTGCGCAGTTGGTGCGGACGGTGTGACCGGTGCGGAGGTGGAGAAGGGGCTGGGTTCTGTGGCTGCTCGGGTTGTGGTTGGTGTTTGGGCTGTGGTGGCTGTTTGAACAGTGGTGGCTGGCTGGGGTGCGATGTTCTGCGCGCTGATTGCGCTGAGCAGGCGCTCCAGGCTGGCTGTGGGGTCGGCGCGGTAGTCCTCTTCCCAGATGCGGTAGAAGTGCCAGCCGCAGCGCTCCAGTTCACGCTGGGCCTGCATCTGTGCGTTGAAGGCCTCGCGGGTGGACCAGGAATCGCCGTCGCACTCGATGGCAAGGCGGGCCTTGTCGCCTTCGACCACGAGGTCGATGACGTGGCCCATCGCGTTGTAACGGGGCAGGATACGGAAGTGGCGTTCGCTCAGTGCGCGGTAGATGTCCTGTTCAAAGAGGGTATCGAAGGGTTCAGTGAGCGAGCCTTCGCTTGGCAGTGCGATTGTCTCCGTGGCTTTCTGGGCGGCGGCATCGGCAGCGGCCAGGGTGTTACGCGCGTAGTCGAGGAGGCGGAAGCGCATGTCCTCGTGGTTGTTGAGTTCCGCGGCTTGCACCGAGTGGAAGACCCACACCTGTTCCTTGGCGCGGCTGACGGCGACGTTATAGCGTTGCACGTCGCGCTCACGGGTCTGGGCATTAAAACGCACGTCGCCGCGGTACGAGGCCACCATGGACAAGAAGATGACGTCGCGCTCAGCGCCCTGGAAGTCGGGGGCGATCCCGGCCATGATCTGGCGTTCCTCGATCACGGCGGTGTCGATCTCAGAGAGGAGGAGCTGCTCAATGCGCGCGGCCTGCGCGGAGCCAAGCAGGGAGATGATTCCGAAGGTCATGCCCTCGTATCGTGGATCCTCAAGGCATTGCTTGAGGTGGTCTAAGATGGCGTGGGCCTCGGCGTCGTTAATGCGCTTGGTGGCCGTGCCTGTCATTTCACCCTGCGGGGTATGCACCAGGCGGAAGGGGCTGAGGCGGTCGGCGGTGACCTGCCTAACCGGCACGAGGGGGACGCCGTTGTTTTCGTAGGCAATGGCGTTGGAAAAACCGATGATTTCAGGAACGCAGCGCCGGTGCTCAGTCAGGGTGAGCTGGCCGCCGTAGCGCATATTGGCGTCGTCGAAAAGCGAGCGGCCGGTGCTTGTCCAGGAGTTCTTGAAAGGCAACTCCGGGATAAGCTGGTTGGACAGGGATAGGAGCTCGTCCTGGCGCACGCCGACATCGGAGGGCGAGACCTGCTTGTCGTCACCGATGACCACGATCTTCGGGGCGAGGTACTGCAGGAATACCGCGGACATGCTGGACTGGGAGGCCTCGTCCACGATGACCACGTCGAACATGTTCTCCTGGATTGCCAGCTGTTCAGTGACGCGGAAGAGGGGCATGATCCACACCGGGATGGAGGCGCGGCAGTTATCGAGGGTCTTGCGGATCTCGGCGCGCTGCATGGCCGCGTACTTGCCGGTGCCCTTGCCCAGCTTGCGTACCTGCTGCACGTAGCTCTTGAGCACGGCGCGTGATTGGGGGGAAAGCCTATCGCCGGAGACCGCGTGATTCCAGGCGCGGTGCTGGGCCAGCTCCGCCGATTGCTTGCGCAGGCGGTCCTCGATGAAGGAGAGCTGCTGCTGAATGCGGTCGATGTCGGTGCTGATTAGACCTTGGCGCTGCTCCTCAAGCTGGGCCCAGGCCTGGGCCTTGGCAAGCTGGGGCAGGCGGCCGGAGTACTCGAGCTGGGTGGTCAGGCGCTGCGCACGGGGCATGGCAGGGAAGGTGCGCAGCAACTCGCGGCCGGTGGCGCCAAAGGCGGCGGCCTCGGCGCGCAACTCCACGAGCTCCTTTTCGCGGGCGTGGAGCTCCTCGAGAGCCTGGATGACCTCTGAGTAAGCATCGAGATCGAAGTCGCGCACGGCCGCATAGGCCGGCTCGATGACGGCGGCGGCGCTCTCACCCACGGTGGACAGGGTGGTGCTGATCATCTCGAGCGCGGCTGTGTGCTCCTCCTTAATGCGGGCGAGGTCGCCGCGCTTGTCCTTCAGCTTTATTGCAGCCAGCAGTGCGGGGACGGCGTCGGCGTCAAGCCAGTTGAGCGGGGGAAGCCGGTGCTCGCTAAGGAAGGCATTGGTATTCTCCGCCGCCTGCAGCTTGTCAATGAGGGCACTGAGGGAGGCCGCGGCGCGGCGGTACTCCTCGATCTTGGCGCTATCGCTGAGTGTATGCTCCACCCGAATACCGGGAATGATGTCCGCCATGGACTCTACCGCGCGAGCCAATTCGCCGTGGGCGATGAAGGATTCTAGGTCCGCGCGTTCCACGGGGGCAACGCCGTCGACGCGCACGGAGTCCAGCAGGATACGGTTGCGCTTATAGGCGCCGGGGGAGAGCATGCCCAGCTTGGCTGCACCATCGGGGCGCAGGGCCACGGTCTTTCCGCCGCCATCGAGGTGTGCCAGCAGGTCCTTGGCTTGGCGCAGGAGCAGGCCCGCCTCGCCTTCAAAGGAGATGGACCGGCGGGACTTTGCCACAAGATCGCTGGCCTTGACGACGGCGCGGTCCAGCTGGGCCGCACGGTCCTCCCAGATCTCGCGAATGCCACCGAGGATCTCTAGGGCGGCGTCGGCGTGCCATCCTCCCTGGGAGTCCACGAGGGTAGAAATATCGTGCCGGGTCCGCTCGAGCCTCTCCTCAATCTGGGCGGTGGGGAGGGAGCCGGTATTGTTCAGAGCCTTGCGCAGCGTGGAGGGGCACTGGGAACGCAGCGCTTCGACCTGCGCGGCAGTGGTTTCTTGGAGTTGCTTGAGCTCTGTGAGTTCGTGGAGGCTCAACGGCAGTTCTTCTTGGGCAAGCTTTTCGATGACCGCCGCGTCCACGTCGGAATCGAGCTGGGTCAGGGCACGCAGGAAAGCGAGGAAGCGCGGGGAGTTTACCTGTTCGGCGTCGCAGGCACGCAGCAGGGAATCCTCAAGGATCCACTCATACTCGCCGCGGTGGGAATCCACATACTGGATTAGTTCGCCGTGCGTGCCCGAGAAACCTTCGATGTCGCAGGAGGTGCCGGCCGCCTCATAGGCGCGGGCCAGATCAGCATAAAGCCCCTTGCGCTCAGCGAGCAGGGAGGCGGCCTTCTTCTCGTGCTTCTTGACCGCGGCCTTGTTGTGCTTGGGGTGAAAAGCATCCGCTTGTTTGGAGATCACCTGGATGGAGCGCGAGAGCTGGCTTTGCTCGGCGGCGCTGTGCCCGATGACGGAAACGGCCAAGTCCTGGATGGGCTCCGGCAGCTTCCCGCGGACCTCAAGGAGTGCGCGGTCGGTCTCTGCGGTAACGAGGACGCGCTTGCCCTGGGCCAAAAGGTGGGTAATCAAAGCCGCGGCGGTGTGGGTCTTGCCCGTGCCGGGAGGGCCCTGCACCAAGGTCTGGGCGTTGGAGTCCACCCTGTCGATGATCTGCTTCTGTGCCTCATTGAGCGGCAAGGGGCCAAAGAACTCGCCCTCGGATTCAATGAGCGCACCCGGGGTATCGGAGGGCTGGGAAGAGGGCACCGCGTCCGGATCAACAAGCGGCATAAGCCCCTGGGGTACGCGGTTGCTCTCGACGATGGTCTCCGCGATGCCCTCGAAGACTGCCGCCAGATCAGAAGGCTTGCGCGTGCGCTGAATAATGGCGGGCGAGAGTGTGATGATAGGCGCCAGACCAGGTACGGGCAGGCGCGTGTCCTCGCTGATGCGGCCATCGGGGTGCAGCTGAAAGGCCACCTGCGCGCAGATCTCACGTACGAAGTCGGGCTCAAAGGAGGGGACATCCTGGTTTTGCAGGCTCTGGCGCACCTTGGTCACCACGCTCGCCGAGCCCAGCGCACTCGAGTCGAGCATGTCGAACTCAGCGCTTAGCGCCACCACCGATTCCGCCAGGCAGACGCTAATCTCACCGGTCTTGAGATCGAGGTGAATCTCAATCGGTGCGGAGAGCACGTGCCTTTGCACCGGCTCATGGTCGGCGGGCTGCCAGGATAAAACGCCCGCAGCCAGTACCAGCTCCAGGGCATCGCCCTTGGTGCTCATTGCGTTGCGAATGCTAAAAAGCTTCTTATACAAGGCATGGACGGGCCTGTCGCGCCGGGCTTTGTCGGCCCAGGAGTTCCACGTCTTAAGCCACTCATCGCGCAGGCGCAGGAGCCCCGGCTCGCTATCGGCGCCTAGGAGGGGGAAGGTGGGCGCTTGGGAAGGATTATTGGTCTCGCCCTCTACGAACTCGCGCAGTAGGGAAGGAATCTCGCGCGGGAGCACGTCGCGGGGCTTGCCCACGATGAGGAAAGGCTCGCCGGGCGCGGCGGCGATGTCTATGAGGAGGTCCGGGTGCGTGGCCAGAGCGCCGAGCCAGATGACTTCCCCATCCTTGCTGTACTGCTTGACGTCGCGGGTCTTCTTAGACTTGACCTGTTGGACCTGGGCCAGGAACTTCATCAGGTTGACGGCGTCGTGGGAGGTAGGGCTCAGCGCGGACAAAACTGCTCCTTTTAAAAGCACGGAGGGGGGAGGAGAGACAGAGGGCTACAAAGATAAGGTATAAGCCCGTTCCACTATAGAGCCCGTGTTGCGCGGCTTAGTCATCTACTCGAGGCTTTGCTCTCACTGCGCTGAACTTATGGGCGTCCTTGCACTCGGGCGCGCCGGGGATGCACCACGGGCGAAGAAATAGGCGTCGCCGAAGAGTAACAGGGCGGAGAGCGCGGAGGCAGTCCATACCGTAGAGGACGCGGGAGGATCCCCCAGCACTAGGGGGTTGAGTGCGGCAAGGGGAAGGCCGTGGCCAAAGACGGCGGGCCAGATGCTGCCGAAGCGCACGGTAACCGCGCTTAAGAAAAGCCCCAGCCAAGCGTTGAACTCATTCATGGATCACGTCATCGAAAGATTTCAAGCAGAGCCCGGTTACGTGGAGCTACTAGCCGCGCAGCCCATAGTGGGGCCCAACTCGCTCGCACTCAATGAGGCGCTGCTGAGGTTCTTCATCGAGCGCGTGGGTCACAGCGCGCAAAAAGCAGCAAGTGTTACCGTCCTATTGACCGAATGGCTGCACGGGCACATGCTGCTCATGACTTCAGGTCTTGGGCCAGAGCCGCCAGCCAGGGACAACATCCCCGCGGCGGACTTTCAGCTTACTCGCGATATGCTTAACCAAGAGCCGGGGGACTGGGCGCTGCGGGCGTTGATTACAGCAGTGACCCTTAGCCCACAGGCTTAGAACTGCAGCAATACCTTGCCCACGCGGCCGGGTGTGAAGTGGGCGTCGATGGCGGCGGGGAGCTCCTCCGGGCCGAAGACTCCGGCTACGGGTAGGGTGAGCTCGCCGGCGCTGATGCGCTGCATGAGCTCAGCAAAGAGTCCCTGCTTCTTGGCCGGATCCATGTCACGGCTGACCTGCGAGCCCCAGAATCCTTTGACCTTCAGGTCGCGGAAGATGATGGGACCGGAGGGCAGTTCCATGGTGGGCCCTGCCATGGCGCCGAAGACGACGAGGGTGCCGCCCTGCGCCAACAGGGAGAGAACCTGGCCGGAGGACTGACCCCCGACGGAATCCACGCCCGCGCGAATCGGGGCGCCGCCGGTAATCTCTGCTGCTTGCTCCCGCCACTTCGGGTCAGCGGTGGAGACCACGGTGTCAATGCCCTGGGCCTTGAGCTCCTCGATGCCCTCGTTGCGGCGCACCAGGCCCAACACGTTGACCCCGCGGGCACGCGCCAGCTGGGCGAGCATGCGGCCCACGGCGCCATTCGCGGAGTTTTGGACTACCCAATCGCCTGCTTCGACGTCGAGGAAGTCCAGGAGGGAAAGGGCGCTAAAGGGCATCGAGACCAGCTGGGCCGCCGCCTCATCGGGCAGTTGCTCGGGGACGGGGATGAACCCGGCGACATCGACAAGCGCGTAATCGCCCCAGACACCGAAGGAGGTGCCGCTCACGCCGCGCTGGCCTACCTCGATACCGGTGACGCCCTCACCCAGCTTGTCGACGACGCCTAGTACCTCCGTACCAGCCGGCGCCGGCAGCTCCGGCTTGAAACCATAAGTGCCACGAATGGTCCAGATGTCGTGGTTGTGGATGGGCGAAAGCCGCACCCGCAGGCGGATCTGGCCGGGGCCGGGCTCCGGGAGGGGACGCTCCTCTACGTGCAAGACGTCTTGAGGTTCGCCGAATGAGTCATGAATGAGGGCGCGCATGAGTGCTCCTTGGGTAGTTGTTGGGGTGGGCAGGACCGTGTGTTTCTGGGTCTTGCTGCGTACTTCTGTGTGTTTCCGAAGTGCCTAGTCGTCGGAGACGGTGACGGTGACCTCGATGTTGCCGCGGGTGGCATTGGAGTAGGGGCAGACCTGGTGCGCGGCATCCGCCAGCGCTTGGGCCTCGTCGTGGCTCAGGTGTGGGATAGTGACCTCGAGCTCGACTGCCAAGCCGTAACCACCCTGGCCGTTGGAGCCGATGCTCACGCGTGCACCCACGGAGGTGTCGGCGAGCTTGATTTTCTGGCTGCGCGCAACGGACTGGAGCGCGGAGTGGAAACAGGCGGCGTAGCCGGCGGCGAAGAGCTGCTCGGGGTTGGCGCCAGCGCCGCTGCCGCCCATCTCCTTGGGGATAGCGAGGTCGAGGCTGATGGTGCCGTCCGAGGTGGCGGTGTGGCCGTTGCGGCCTTCTCCGGTGGCGAGTGCTTCTGCGGTGTACAGCGGTGTCATATCTCTAGCTCCTTCAAGCTTTGTCTGGCTTTTCTGCGCCAGATTGATTGAGTGAAGCGCACATCTCCTGCAGGGTGGAGAGCAGCTGGCGTGCCTGCTCATCATCCGTGGTGAGCATGAGTTCACGTACCTGAGTGGGGATGTGTGCAAGTTCGGATTCCAACGCCGTGCCGGCGTCAGTGAGTGTGACAGTGACGATGCGGGCGTCGCTATCGCGGCGCTCCCGGGCGAGGTATCCGGCCTTCTCCAGCCTGCGCAGCAGGGGGGAAAGGGTCCCGGAATCAAGCTGCATGGCCTCGCCCAAACACTGCATGTTCTGCTGGCCGTCATTCCACAGCACCACCATCACGAGGTACTGCGGGTAGGTGAGCTCCCACGGTTCAAGCAGCGTGCGATAAGCCCGCATGGTTGCTCGTGCGGCCGAGTAAAGGGAAAAGCACACCATCTTGTCTGTCACGCTCATGAGAACAATATTGCACACAATTTAGTTGTGCGCAAAATTGTATTAGGGCGGAATGTTCACTCCTACCGCTGAGCAGACCTTTGGCTGAGTTGGAGTTTTCCCAGTGCTGCCCTAATGGATGACGTTGTCCTCGACCCAGCGCCGCAGGTGCTGTAGGGGAGCGGCTGTGGAGTGTCCCAGCACGAGCTCCTCACCCACGTTGCCACGCTTGTCGAAGCCGGCTCCCTCCACCCCACCAATACCCTCACACTAAACCCCATATCGGCCGCGAACCTCGACAAGGCCTATGCGCAGGTCGCCGCCGGGCACATGCTTGGCAAGCTGGTCCTGGCGTGCTGGGCTGACTGGCTTCGCGAGCAAGCCCAACCTTTCCTGCTATGGCAAGATAGGCGCATGACTCTCTCATCTCGCATCTCCTCGCCTTTCAGTCGGCTCACTCGAATTGCAGCCGCCACCGCTGTGCTTACGTCACTGGTCGCCCCGCAGGCGGCAGCGCTTAGCCCGGAAGAAGAACAGTTCCGTACCGATCCGGTCGGGGCAGTGGCCTGGCAAACCATCATGAGCTCCTATAATGCCCTGCGCGCTAACGAGGGAGCCTTCACGGCGGCCTCGTACTTCTCTATGACTCGACCCGGTGAAAGCATAGGAATGCCCGGCCTGCAACGCTGTGCGGAAGGTCTTGGTTCTTCCTCGCCGCTGGGCGCAGTCCGTTTTGTTACCGGCGCGCTGTGTGCGAGTTTCGATCCTGCGTCCCGTGCGGAGGCAGCCCGCTTGGGCTAAAAGTGCTGGCCCGAATGAGAAAACGAGTGGAGCCCCGGCCTTGAAGGTCGGGGCTCCACTCGTCTCTCTGAAAGGTGTCACGCTATCGGCTTGAAGCCGCCCTGCGGACTAGGGGTTCTCTCTCTATCTCTCTCATGCGCTCTCTCAAACGCACAAGTGCAAGTATGGGGCATGTAGCTGAAATCAGCCTAGTGCACAACTGGGAGAAGCCTGGGGGTTTGAAAACGAATGGGTTACCGTGTGGAGATTGTTCCTGCCTCAATGTCCGTGGCCAGGAAGGGAAATGCGAGCTCATGTTTGTTCTTTCTTCCCCTCGAAGGTCATGGATAGCAACCGAAAGTGCACATATCAACCTTGCATCATGTTCCATGCGGAGGCCCGTGTGTAGAGATGGGGACGCGTGGAGGTGGGGAAGCCCTGGAACCTCAAGGGGGTAGGAAAGGGGTAAGCCCTAAGGGGCAATTCTGCCTGTGTGTGGCATGTAACATGCTACGGTGAGCCTCGTCACTTTACTGGAGCAATTTAAGGAGGCGCATAGTGGGCATCGCAGCTCTCTTTGTCTTTATTGCAGTGACGGTGGTTTTCAACACGTTTGTTAAGCGTGACATCTCGGAATCCCTCGTCATTGCGCTGATCGCCACCGCCTTACTGGGCGGAACTCAGGCACCAGCCCTTCTGGGCAACGCTATGTTCGAGGCCGCGCAGTCAGAAGTCACGTTTGCCGGCATGGCGTTTGTGTTCATGGGCATCATCGTCCAGGCAACTGGCCTCATTGACAGGCTGATTGAGATCTTGAACTCCCTCTTTGGGCGGCTGCGTGGTGGCGCGGCTTATGTCTCGACGCTGGGCTCGGCGATGATCGGCCTCATCGCCGGCTCTACCGCGGGAAACTCCGCCACCGTGGGCTCGGTGACCATCCCGTGGATGAAGAAATCCGGTTGGAGCTCCACCCGGGCGGCCACGCTTGTTGCTGGAAACTCCGGGCTTGGCGTGGCGCTTCCTCCTAACTCCACGATGTTTATCATCTTGGCGCTGCCGGCCGCAGCAGGTGCCTCGGCCTCGAGCGTCTACGTCGCCCTGGCGTGCGGCGGCGCCTACGCAGTGCTCTACCGCCTTGCCGTGGTCTTTTGGTGGACGCGCAAGGACAAGATAGAGGCTTCGTCTAGCGATGAAATCAAGACTTTCCGCGAGTCCATGCGCGAAGGCTGGCGCTCGCCTTCCATCTTCATGGGCATTGTCATTCCCGTCATCCTGACGATCGGCCCCGTTGCGGGCTACCTGACCAAAGAGCTCGGCACAGATGCGGTCAAGTCCATCTCCATCATCGTCTGGGTTCCGGTTCTCATTACGCTTATCGCGTTGCTGGAAGGCGCAAAGCATATCCGGCGCAACAACGCTCAGTTTAGGGCGCAGCTCAAGCGCGACTCCTCGCAGTTTGCCACCGTCGGTATCTCACTTTTCGCGGCGCTGTCGGCTGCAAAAATTATGGAGGAGCTTGGCGTGGGTGACCAGCTCTCCGGGATACTTGATGCCCTGGATCTGCCCCGCTGGATCATGCTCATCGCCGTCGCCATCTTGGCCGTGCTTGTTGCCACCCCGCTCTCATCCACGGCAACCGCGGCAGCGATCGGTGCTCCGGCTGTCGCCGCTTTGACTGCGGTCGGCCTCGATCCCGCCGCAGCCATCGTCGTTATCCTGTTGTGCACCTCTACCGAAGGCGCCTCGCCGCCGGTCGGAGCTCCCATTTACCTCTCCGCAGCAATGGCCGAGGCGGATCCTCCCAAGATGTTCGTGCCGCTCATTGTCTACTTCGTTCTGCCCTTGATGCTGCTCGCTTGGCTTATCGGAATGGGATGGCTGCCCATCTATGTCCCTGCCTAGAAGGCAGAAATCAAGAGCTAAAAGAGAAATAAGTGCAGTTTGCAGTTTAAGGAGAAAGAAAAATGCAAGCCATCTTCCGGGTATTTGAAGTCCTATTCTTTAGCTTCATGGCCCTGTTCATGCTGGGTGGAGTGGCCATTATCGCTACCCAGTTCTTCGGCGTTGTCTCGCTGAACGGGAGCACAGTACTAGGGGTGGAGAACTGGCTGGCGCCGGTGACCTTCGCGTGCGCCACGGCGTGCGCTGTCTGTGCCTTCGTGCTCAACTATCGCCCCAAGCCGCAGTCTCAAGAGCATCACTACAGCACCGAGGACTAAGCCCGGGTGTTAAGGGCGTGAGGTATAGCGTGCCCAAATGGCATCCGCTTGTGTGCCCGCCGCGCGCTCGTTGAGTCCAGGATTCCGCTTGAGCACGTTCTGGCGTAGTAAGAGAAGCCCAGTGGCGCGGATGTGCGCGGCCATCTCGGCTCGGGCCAGTTCAGGATCTTGTCGGGCGATGGCCTCAATCACCGGCAGATGCTCCGAATGCACCTGTTCGAGGGAGCGGAAGCGCCGCACCGTGGAATCGGAAAGCAGGCGGGTGTGGGTGCGCAAGGTGGCCAGGATGTCGCGCCCGCGCCGGCTGTGTCCGGCGGCCAGGATGGAGTCGTGCAGCAGCTGGTCCCAGGCAAAGAAAGTGGCTTCGTCGCCGGATTCGACCGCACGCTGCATCTGTGCGGCTATGTTTTTCATCTCGGCCAGTTCATCTTCGCTGCGGTCGCGGGCGGCGCGGGCGGCGGCGGGGGGCTCGATGCTTAGGCGCAGTTCGAAGATATCTGCCACGTCTTCTGGCTGGGGCTCTACTACGCGGAAGCCGCGGTTACGCACGAACTCGATGAGCCCGGCCTCCTCTAGGCGCAGCAGCCCGTCGCGCACGGGGGAGCGGGAAATGCCGAGCTGCTCGGAGAGTTGGTAGACGCTGTACCACGTGCCGCTGGACATCTCGCCGCCCTGTATGGCATCGCGCACGTGATTCATCACCTGCGAGGCCATGGTCTGCGGGGCGGAGACGGCGCGGCCGGCGGGAGATTCCGCGCCGGAGCTATGAGCAGTGAGATCCATTTAGTGAACATTACCCAGAAGCAACACCAGAATGTAACATGTTACCCAGTGGGGTCGGGTCTGCACCCAACGCTTCCCCACGCTAGAGCAGGAAAGTGGAGCATCCGCCATGACTAATACCATCAAGTTTCAGCGCTTGGAGCCCAGCGTCTACGCCAAGATTGCGCGCACAGGCTTGCGCACCGACATGGCCACACGCGCGGCCTATACCAGCGATGCCTCCATCTTCCGCCGAGTTCCCGCCGGCGTTCTCGAGCCCCGCACCCTCGAGGACGTGCGTGACGGCGTCGCCATCGCCCAGGCCCGCGGATGGAAGGTCGTCGGACGCGGTGGCGGTTCCTCCGTGGCGGGCAATGCCATCGGGGAAGGGCTCATCATTGATACTTCCCGCTACTTCAACCGCATCCTCGACATCGACCCCGAGCGAGCCACCGCCACGGTGGAGCCGGGCGTGGTTTGTGATGCCTTGCGCGATGCCGCGGCCCCGCACGGGCTTACCTATGGGCCGGATCCCTCGACCCACTCGCGCTGCACCATCGGGGGCATGGTGGCCAATAACGCCTGCGGCTCCCACTCCGTGGCCTTTGGCACGGCCGCCGAAAACTTGGTCGACGTTACGCTCCTGCTTGGCGACGGCCGCGAGGTCACCTTCACCAAAGGAGGCGCCTCCGATCCAGACATCGACGCCGCCCTGCGCAGCCTAGTGGAGGACAATGCCGAGCTCATCGAGTCCGAGCTCGGGCGCTTCCCACGTCAGGTCTCGGGCTACGGGCTGCATTACCTCCTTGATCGCCATGGCTTCGACGTGGCCAAGGCCCTGGCCGGCTCCGAGGGAACGACGGGGATTATCACTAAGCTCACCGTCAAGCTCGTGCCGGTGCCCAAGGTCAAGGCACTGGCGGTGCTGGCTTTTGACACCGTCTTCGATGCCGCCGCTGCCGCGGCCCAGCTGCGCCTGCCTGGGGTCGCCACCATCGAGGGAATGGGCGGGGACCTTTTGGCCGCGTTGCGTTCCAAGGTGGGCCAGGAGAAGGCCGGGGCCAATCTGCCCGGCAACCGCAAGGGGCTGCCCGCCGGCGGCTGGCTTTATTGCGAGACTGGCGGGGAAGACCTCGACGAGGCCTTGGCACTGGCCCATGATGTGGCAGGTGCGGTCGAGACCATCGATACCGTGGTCGTCCACGAGCCGGGCGAGATGCGCGAGCTCTGGCGCATCCGCGAGGCTTCCGCCGGGATTGTCACCCGCCTGCCCGATGGCGGGGAGGCCTGGCCCAACTGGGAGGACTCCGCGGTTCCGCCTGAGAACCTCGCCGATTACCTGCGCGATCTCTACGCCCTGATGGATAAGTACCATCTGCGCGGGATTCCCTTCGGCCACTTCGGCGAGGGCTGCGTACACGTGCGCATCTCCTTCGACTTCGGCACGAAAGAGGGAATCACGCAGTTCAAGGCCTTCATGGAGGATGCCGCCGCGCTCGTCTCCTCCTACGGCGGCTCGCTCTCCGGTGAGCATGGCGATGGCCGCGCGCGCTCCGCCCTGCTCGGGCACATGTACTCCCCGCAGATGCTGGCACTTTTTGAAAATTTCAAGCTCATCTTCGACCCGGACCGCCTGTTCAACCCGGGCGTCCTGGTCTGGCCGGATGCCACCGACCAGGGCTTGCGCATGGCTCCGGGGCAACGCACCTTTGAGATCACCCCGGTGCATGCATTCAGTCATGACAAGGGCTCGATGGTCAACGCCATCAACCGCTGCGTCGGCGTTTCTGCCTGCCGCTCGGAGACGGGCTCGATGTGCCCCTCCTTCCAGATCACCGGCGACGAGATTCACTCCACGCGCGGGCGCGCTCGCCTGTTTAGCGAGATGTTCCGTGGCGAGTCCATCCGTGATGGTTTTCGCTCCACCGAGGTCGCCGAGGCCCTCGACCTGTGCCTATCCTGCAAGGCCTGCGCCTCCGAATGCCCGGTCAACGTGGACATGGCTACCTATAAATCTGAGTTCTTGCACAAGCACTACAAGGGTCGTCTGCGCCCTGGTGCCCACTACGTTATGGGCTGGCTGCCGCTTTTGGGTTTCATTGCCCACAAGATTCCGTTGGTGCCAACCTTGGCCGATAAGGCGATGTCTACTCCTGGACTGAGCACGCTGATTGCGCGGATAGGCGGCCTCGATACCAATAGGCCACTTATCCACTTCGCGCATACCTCGCTGCGCACGTGGCATAAGCGCCACGTGAAGAAAGCCGGCACTAAGCGCAACACCGCGCACCAATCCGAGCGCGACACCGTTGTGCTCTGGCCGGATTCCTTCAATTCCTCGCTGGGCACCTCCCCGGCCACTGCGGCCGTCGAGGTCCTTGAGGCGCTGGGTTATCGCGTGGAAATCCCGCAGGAGTTCGTGTGCTGCGGCCTGACCTGGCATTCCACGGGACAGCTGGACATGACGCGCCGCGTCCTCGAGCACACCGCCAAGGTGATGCGGCCTTATCTCGATCGTGGCCTGCCGGTCATCGGCGTCGAGCCCTCCTGCACTGTCATGCTGAATTCCGAGGCCACCGAGTTGAGCCCCAATCCCGATCTCGCGCGCCTGGCTCAGGCCACAGTTCCTTTCTCGGAGTTCATCGTCCCCCGCATCAAGGAACAGGTCGACGCAGGAAAGATCGTGCCTGGTGATGTCTCAGCCTTGACCCAGGTTCACTGCCACGAGAAGTCCTTGGGGGATCCTTCCCAGTCCGCCCAGCTTCTCGATGCCCTCGGCGTCGACGAGGAACACATCGCCACCGGCTGTTGTGGCCTGGCCGGCAACTGGGGATTTGAAAAGGGCCACGCGGAAGTCTCCATGGCCCTCGGCGAGCGCGAGCTCTTCCCGCGTGTGCGCGAGGCCACCGAGGAAGGCAAGCTCGTCATCGCCGATGGCTTTTCCTGCCGCACCCAGATCGAGCAGGGTACAGGCACCGCGGCCAAGCACATCGCCGAAATCGTCCGCGACGTGCTCAAAGGTCAGCCGCAGGCCGGCCAGAAAGCGCGGGACTAGAAAGGCTATTTAGAGCCTGCGTCTGTGATTCTCTCGCCGGTAATCATGGTCAACAACAAGACTCCCGTGCCCTCTGCGGTGGCGGGGTAGTCCACGCGGTGAACGAGATGATCACGCAGTTGGACTGCAGAGCCTGGACTTAAAGTCACGGTTTTTCCTGCGCAGGAGAACTCAAACTCCCCACGTAGGGAGGACACGGTGATGGGATGCGCTGCGCGGTGATCGGGCAGGTCCTGGCCCGGTGCGAAGCTGAAGACGATGAGGTTGGCGCCGTCGGCACGCAGGACCCGCTTGACCGCGGGCCGCTTCTTATCGGGCTCAACTTCAGGAGCTTGGGCGAGAAGGTCGAGGAAGTGAAAGCCTTCGTGGTAATCCTCGACGGCTGGCCCGAAGGTTTCTGGGGTGTTGGTATTTAAGGTCATTAACTCTGTTTCCTAAGAATGAGGCCCACCGCACCGAGGTTGTCCTTGTGACGGTTGAAGGTGGCGCGCATGGTCAGCACACGGGCGCGTAGGTCTGGCTGCCGGAGCACGTTGAAAAAAATCCTTGCGGTGCCCTTTATACCCTCGTCGCGGATGTTGCGGCCCGGGGAAAGCAAAGCCATGTCGGCGCGGTAGCAGTCGATGACCTCGAATCCGCAGCTGCGCGCGATGTCGGCCCATTCAGGCACGGTGAGGGGGCGGGCATTGACCTTGATGGAGGTAGCCAGCTCCCGCTGAATGGCGGTGGCGTGCTCCGCGGAGATCGTATCTGGGTTCAGGCACAGCTCATGGATGGCGTAGAGACCACCAGGGCGCAGGAGACGCGCGGCCTCCGCCATGATTTCTTTCTTGTGCTTATCCGTGGTCATGGTCAACATGGCCTCGCCGACGATGACGTCAGCGGTAGCATCCGGAAGACCGCTTGCAGTAGCCGCGGCATTAATAACCTCGTGGGAACCCGAAGGGCCTGCGGCAACTGCAGCTATATTAGCGCGGACATTGGCGCAGGCATCCGCATCCTCGTCGACGCCGATATAGCGGCTGGGGCGCCGCGAGAGGATCTCTTTGGCGGTGACGCCCAGACCCGGCGCGAACTCTATAACAGTGGAGCCCTGAAGAGGAACGTTGTCGAGGAGGAATTCGGTGGTTTCGCGGCCGCCGGGGCGAAGGACTTTCTTTCCTAGACGGGCGAGGATCCAGTGTCCTCCGGCGCGCGCGGCGGATTGCTCCGCTGCGGGGATACGGGGTTGTGCTGTCATGAGCGCGAGTCTACGCGTCTATCCAGCGAAAACAGCACCCTAAATTAGGTAAACCTACTGCGAATTAGGTCACACTAAAAAGTGTGCTGCTACTAGTGCCTACCGGGTTACCGGCTGCACCGAAATGAGTTCTGCGTCTTCGCTCTCGCAGCCGGTTACGGAGTCCAGCGGGAGGAAAACCGAGTCGGTCTGATTCGGCGGATAGACGCGCAGGCCATCGGCGGGAACCGGCGAGCACGCCTGCACGTCGTAGTTCTCCGCACGCGTGATGCGCACGGACGAGTGCGCGGACTCGCCCGGCTGCAGCGTCACTGGCTCGCTGGCTACTTCCTCCCGCCGCGCCGGAGTGCCCAGCTGCGTGCCGTCATCGTTTCCAACGAGGCTCACGCCGGGGAATCCATCGAGGGTGCAAGGATTGTCTGAGGTGTTGCGGAAGTCCACATCGAGAAGAATGCTCCCTGCGGCTCCTTGTGTATCGCCTGCGGTTACGGACAGTTTGGCCGTCTGGCAGGCGGCGGAGGGATCCGGATGTGCTTCCCCCTGACCAGTGGTTTCTTTGTCGGTGTCTTTTCCTGGAACGCTTCCCTGGGAGGGAGACTCCGTGACGACTGAAGTCACCGTTTCTTGAGATTGACTCGACTCGTTCCCTGATGCGCAGCCGTAAAGGAAGACTGCGCAGGCAACGGCTAGAACTGGGGCGAGGGCGCGGGCTGGAGTGGAGGAGCGGTAGGTCAACATGGTTCCACGGTAGGCAATCTCAGAGGGCGGCGTTGCAGTTTGACCGTCATGCTTCCTGCACGGGGGGTGGGCTGAGAAGAAAACGACTGTGGCCCCCGAGTCTCCTCAGGGGCCACAGTCTGTCTCTCTCTACAAGGTGTCACGCTATCGGCTTGAAGCCGCCCTGCGGACTAGGGGTTCTCTCTCTATCTCTCTCATGCGCTCTCTCAAACGCACAAGTGCAAGTATGGGGCATCTGCCTGAAATGGCAATAGTATCTGCCTTAGACCTTGCTGCATATTGCTGTTAATAGGCTGATAGTTGTTAGATGCGGTTTCCGCTGGCGGTGTCGAAGATGTGGATATGTGCGACATCGGGAAGCACGTGCACAGTTGAACCAACCTCAAACTGGCTGCGCGAGCCCACCAAGATGCCGGTGTTTCCGCCGAGGCGGGTGGTCGAGGCGACCACGCTGCCGTCCGCATTGAGCAGGTCGCCGTAGAGATAAGACTCGTGGCCGAGCTCCTCGCAGTGGCGCACCAGGAAGGGGATGGCGCCCTCGCCCTCAGAGCTCAAGCGCCAGTCCTCGGGACGGATCCCGACGGTGATGTTCCCCCGCGGAGCCTGCGCGATCTGCCAGCCGGCCAAGTGCGGAGAGGAAAGCTCGTAGAGATTCATGGAGGGGGAACCAATGAAGCCGGCGACGAAGGTATTCGCGGGGCGATCGTAGATTTCCCGGGTGGAGGCGACCTGCTGGAGAACCCCTGCGTTGAGGACGGCGACGCGATCTCCCATAGTCATCGCCTCAGTTTGGTCGTGGGTGACGTAGACCGTGGTGGTGCCGAGCCGGCGCTGCAGATCAGAAATCTGCGCGCGGGTGGATACGCGCAGCTTCGCGTCCAAGTTGGACAGGGGCTCATCCATGCAGAAGACAGCGGGCTCGCGCACGATGGCGCGGCCCATGGCGACGCGCTGGCGCTGGCCACCGGAGAGATTCGCCGGCTTGCGGCCGAGCAGGCCCTCCATCTGCAGGATCTTCGCGGCCTCTTGCACGCGCGTGCGGATGACGTCCTTGGACACCTTGCGGTTTTCCAGAGCGAAGCTCATGTTCTGCGCCACCGTCATGTTGGGGTAGAGCGCGTAGTTCTGGAAAACCATGGCGACATCCCGATCGGAGGGGCTAACTCCCATGACGTCGCGGCCGTCAATGCTGATGGAGCCGACGTCAGTGGGCTCGAGCCCGGCCAGCATGCGTAAGCTCGTGGACTTTCCACAGCCGGAAGGGCCAACGAGGACGAGAAACTCGCCGTCAGCGATATCGAGATCCAGCGAATCGACGGCGGGCTTTTCGGCATCCTTGCTATAGATGCGCGATACGCCGGCGAAAGTTACGGTTGCCATGGTTTTCCTCTCAGTGCAGTGCAGAAAATAGTGCCAGTTAGCTCTTGGCTATTGGCTTGACCTGGTTGTCGTAGATGGCCTGGAGCGTCTTTTGCAGATCGGTCAGGGTCTTAGTCACGTCATCGCGGTTGGTGACAATCTTCTCAAAGGCACCGCCGATTTCTTGGTCGGCACCGGGCAGGAAGACGCGGGCGTAATCCTGCGGACGGGTCTCCGGCAGCTGCTGGATGGCGGTGGCGAAGTTCGGGTTCTCTTCCATGAACTTCTTCTGATCTTCGAGCTCTACGGCGGTCGAACGCACAGGCATGTAGCCCACGTTCTGGGACCAGTAGGCGGTGTTTTCATCGTTGGTGAGGAAGTCAATGAGCTTGACGGCAGCCAGCTGGCGCTTCTTGTCGATGCTGGCAGGAATGGCCAGACCCGCCCCGCCGGTGGGGCAGGCGCCATCGCCGGTGGGGTTGGGCAGGAAGGCGGTTCCCAGCTCAAACGTGGCGTTCTCGTTGACGCCACTGAGATCGCCGGTGGAGAGGACGGTGGCGGCAGCGCGGCCGGTGGAGAACTCCATGGCCATGTCATTGCCCACGTAGGAGTAGCCCTCCTTCTCATCGGTGACCTTCTTGAGCCATTCGACGGCCTCGATGGTCTTGGAATCGGTGAACTTGAGGTCCCACTCATCGGAGTAGGCGCCACCCTTGGACCACAGTGGGCCCTGGAAGATCCAGCCCAGGTAGTCAACGGCGTCTCCCCAGCCGAAGGCCTTCATGTCAGGGTTGGCCTCGCCAAGCTTGGAGGACCACTGATCCATCTCGTCCCAGGATTCAGGGCCGCGATCCGGCAAGCCGGCCTTCTTCCACGCTTCTTTGTTGTAGTAGAACAGGGGCGTTGAACGAGCGAAAGGCAGGGCAAAGTGCCCGCCTTCGTAGGCGTAGTCCTCATAGAGCGGCTGCACGTAGGTGGAGAGATCGACGTCTGCTTCCTTAGCCAAATCATCGATGTTGGCGATCTGGCCGTTGATGGCGAAGTTGTACCACCAGACATCGGAAAGAACTACGATATCGGGCAAGTCCGTGCCGGTGAGCGCGGCGTTGAACTTCTGGGCCGCCTCCTCGTAGTTCTTTCCGGCATCAACCAGCTTGACTTTGATGTCGGGGTTTTCCTTCTCGAAGCGAGAGATGAGTTCAGTTTCGATGTCCTTGGAGGAACCCGGGTGGTTGGACCACCAGGTCAGCTCGGTGACGTCTCCGCCGGAGGCAGAGCCATTGGAATTTTGAGTGCTGGTGCTGGAGGTGCCGGCGCAGGCGGTCAGTGTGACCGAGGCCGAGGCGAGGGAGGCGATAGCCAGGAAAGAACGACGATCCATGAGGTACTCCTTGTAATTGATGAGAAACGGCGAGCGTGGTTGAGGCTGAGTGCGCAAAGCACCTAGCCCTTGACGGCACCGGTGGTCAGGCCCTTGATCATGTATTTCTGCAGGGCCAGGAAGATGATGAGAATTGGGATGATGGTCAGCACCGTTGCCGCCATGACGGGACCCCAGTTGGTGACACCGTCATTGTTTTGGAGCATGGTGAGGCCCACCTGCAAAGGCGCGACATCGGGCGTATCGGACATGAGGAAGGGCCACAGGTACTGATTCCACTCGTTGACGATGGTGATGACGGCAAAAGCCGAGAGGGTGGGCCACGACACGGGTAGAAGCACCTTGGTCAACAGGCGGATTGGGCCAGCGCCGTCCATGCGCGCCGCCTCCACCAGCTCGAAGGGCAAAGAGAGAAAGTGGTTGCGCATGAGGAAGGTGCCAAAGGCTACACCGGCCAGGGGGACGATGATGCCGACGAATGTATTGCGCCAGTTGAGAGAGTTAACCAGAGCGTAGTTGGAGATAACCGTGATCTCGGAGGGAACCATCAACGCGGAAATGACCACGAGGAATACCAGGTTGCGTCCCGGGAAGCGCAGAATAGCGAGAGCATAGGCAGACACCACTCCGAGGACAATCTTGACTACGGCCAGGACTGCGGTGATGATGACGGAGTTGCGCAGGTAGGTCCAGAAAGGAACTCGCGTCGTAGCATCGAGGTAGTTAGCGGTCTCCCACGTGGGCGGAAGCCAAGAAACGGGGTCGGTATAAATATCGCCCTTGGCTTTGAAGGATGTCATCAGAATCCAAAAGAGGGGGAGACCGATGAAGAGGAGCACAAGGACGATGCCGAGATACCCGAAGAGTTTTTTCGCAGATACATTCATTATTTTTCCCGCTTATCCATGACGCGCACCTGAATCAAAGTGATGACGAGCAAGATGAGGAACATGATGGTGGCGGCCGTGGCACCGTATCCGGCCCGGAAGTTGACGAAGGTCTCCTGATAGATCTGGAAGACCAGCGTGGTTGTGCCGTTGCCCTGGGGGCCGCCCCTGGTCATGACGTTGATGATGTCGAAGACCTGGACCGAGTTGAGGGTGACGGTGATGGAGAGGAAAAAGGTGGTTGGCCGCAGCTGCGGCAAGGTCACCCGGCGGAAGCGGGTCCACGTCGAGGCGCCGTCGATGGCTGCTGCCTCATCCAAGTCCTTCGATAGCCCTTGGAGCGCGGCGAGGTAGATGACGAAGGTATAGCCCAAGTTCTTCCACACGAAGGTGAAAGTCACCATGAACAATGCCCAGCCGGGAACCGCATAGAAGTTGGGACTATCCAGGCCCACCCAGCGGAGCATGTCCTGGATGAGACCAAAGTTGGGATCGAAGATGAACTGAAAAGCAATGCCGATTGCCGCGCCGGAGATGGCGAAGGGGGCAAAGACAACGGAGCGCGTGAAGTTGCGCCCTTTGAGCTTCTGGTTCAACAGCAAAGCCAGGGCCAGTCCGAGCACCAAAGAGCCGATGACGGCGAAGAAGGTAAAGATGACGGTGTTGGAGACAATTGTCTTGGTGTCATCACGGGTAAACCACTCAATGTAGTTCTGCCAGCCCACGAAAGTGGACTGCGGGCTGGAGATATTCCAGTTGAAGAATGAGAGACGAATATTATCGATCAGAGGCCGATAGGTAAAAATAGCCAGGAGGATCAGATTGGGGGCGAGGAGCAGTCCCGCGAGCCACCATTCTTGATGCTTCCTGGACTGGGCTTTCTTCCGCAGCGTCGCGGTGTCAGCCGCAGATTCTGCGGCACCCTGTGCCGAGTTCTTGATAACCACTCGGACAAACTTAAGGTCTAGAGGTTAACGGTCGGCGCTCAAGTAAGTAACCCTAAATGAAACGCAGGTGAACTAAAAGTGTTGGGCCTGTCGCAGCAGCTCCTCACGCTCGTGAGCAGGGACTAGGCTTCCTCCGGTCAGCCACACCAGGTGGGTTCCCTGGGCACCAATAAGGTCTTCGCGCCACGGAATGCTCAGCCCAGCCGTCGCTGAGACTTCGACATCGACTTCCTCGCGGGCATGCAGCCAATCGACGCCGGCTAACATCACCGTGTCCTCCACGGTGTGGAATCCCGAGACATGGGGGGCGACGTAGTCCACGATGAGTTGGGAGGGACGTTGGACAGCGAGGCCGTCGGCAAGCGTGTGCCCGGAAAGACCATAATCCTGGCAGCTCACGGCGTGGCCCTTGCCGCTGAGCACGCCGAGGAACATGCACGGGCTGGTGGTGGGCTCGACGAAGTGGCAGTGGACATTGTCGCCGAAGACGTGCTTGAGGCCGAAAGTGACCCCACCGGGGCCGCCGCCCACACCGCAGGGCAGGTAGACATGCAAAGGATTCTCGTGGCTTACCTCGACCCCGCTCTCATGCAGCTGCTTTTCAAGCCTCAGCGCGGCCACTGCATAGCCGGCGAGGAGCCCGAAAGAGTATTCATCATCGACGAAGTAGGCACCGGGAATCTCCTTGGCCGCGGTCCGCGCCTGCGCTATGGCCTCACTAAAGAGCCCGCTGTGCTCGATGACCTGCGCGCCCTTGGCCCGCAGCAGCTCCTTCTTCCACGCCTTGGCATCCACGGACACGTGAACCTGAGTGGGAAAGCCCAGGGCCGGGCCCACCGTCCCGATGGACAGCCCAAGATTGCCCGTCGAGCCGACAAGAATAGGCCTGCGCGCTGCGGCGAGACGGAAGGGCGCGCTATCGAGGAGGTCTGCGAATTGCTCTGGATCCTGCGGGGCGGATTTGTGTGGATCGAGCTCATCTGCCAGGCGCTCTGCCGCCATGAGCACCTCGTGGATGCCACCGCGAGCCTTGATGGAACCGCTGACCGCGAGGCTGTCATCGCGTTTGAGCCACAACTGCCCCTGGAGCTTGTGTCCGAAGCGGGAATCGAGAAAGCCTTGCACCTGCGCCGCACGTTGCACCGGCGACTCGATAATACCGGCGGCGGTATCAGGGAAGTGGCGCGCGAGCCACGGGGCAAACCGCTGCAGCCGCGCCTCAGCTGCGGTGATAAGGCCGGAATCGAGACTCATCTCGGACGCGGGCTTCGGCGTGCGCAGCCATGTCGTCGGCACGGCATCTCGCAGGCGGGCTAGTTGCTTAGTAGTGGCCTCAGACATGGGCTCGGCAGTGGGCTCAGACATGGGGAAAGTGTAGTACCTCCGGGTGTGAAAGAGGCGTATATTCCGCGCCAGAAGAGATTTGCCCAGCTAATCTTGAATGATGCCTCTCTCTTTCTCTCTCCCCTTATCTCTCCGCGCGATTACCACCGGAAGTATTGTCGCCCTCGCCCTCGGCCTTGCCGGTTGTGCAGCGGACCAAGATTCCCCGCAACCCGCTGAATCTCCCACGCCCCTCACCCAAGAAGCACAAGCGCCGCGATCTACGGTCACCGTCACCGAGACCGCTGCGCCCAGCACGCAAAGCACGCGCGGAAGCAATCCGCAGCCCGTGGATTCGCAGGTTCCTTTATATATAAGGGAAAAGCTAATGAGTGCCACGATTGGGGATGTAGTTTTTTATCCGGGCCATTCTTTCACACTGGTTAATGGACAGTTGAGAATGCCAGATAATGGCGCAGTGGGTCTGGCAACTGCTAGCGGCGGTTTTGCATCTTCGCCGAGCGAGATCGCGGCCTGGCAAGGGGAGATTGATAACGAGCCGGGCATCGATATCATCGCTGCAATTGCATCCGGTGGAGGTGGATCAGGTACTGAATTAGCTTGGTACATCTTCGACGAAGATGCCAATGTCAAAGTGAAAATGCCGGCAGTCGAGGACATGAAAATCTATCGGGGTGGTTACAACGTGGAAGGAGTAGACGGGCCGAATATGTCTATGACCTGGTATGGCTATCAAGACACTGATGCGATGTGCTGCCCAAGCCTGAACGGGAGTGGAACCTATAAATGGAATGGCACGAGCCTCGTCGCGGTGGATGGGCCGTATTTCTCGCCCCGGAGCTAAGGCGTTTCTTGAGGTCTAGCGCGAGGTCCTTGCA
This sequence comes from Corynebacterium sp. UBA4397, assembly GCF_002390965.1. Classification (NCBI taxonomy): domain Bacteria; kingdom Bacillati; phylum Actinomycetota; class Actinomycetes; order Mycobacteriales; family Corynebacteriaceae; genus Corynebacterium; species Corynebacterium sp. UBA4397. The sequence continues at coordinate 46,969 of NZ_DGRD01000017.1, read as the reverse complement.
GGTAGTCTTAGCTAGTCTTTCTAGCGTCCGGCACGCGGGCTGATGCACAGAAGCAGCACTTCGGCGCGCGTGATGGGATCGCTCAAGTCGATGGCGCACAGCTGCTGGATCTTCTCAATGCGTGAGCGCACGGTGTGGCGGTGGACGCCGAGCTCGGCGGAGGTGTGGGCGAGGTGGGCGTCGGCAAGCAAGAAGGCGCGCAGCGTGGGGAGTAACTCCGTGGCGTGGGCGGCGTCGTATGCATCGAGCTCACCCAGAAGCGTTGCGTAGCGCGCATCGAGGGCGGAGCGGACCGCGGAGTTGTTGAGCCAGACAGGTCCAAGATCGTCGAGTTGCGCGGCGGTGCCCAGAGGCTCAGTCTGGGCCTGGATGCGAAGTGCCGAGAGCAGGTCGCTCGAGAGTTCGCTCCAGTGCACTGCGGCTGTGTGGGCACCGCGCAGGGAGGAAGAGGCACGCCCAAAAAGCTGGGGCATCGTGGCTATACGGGTATCGGGCGAGAATGCCAGCAGGACCTGGCTGGCAGCACTAGGGGTGCCAGGAACTTCGGGGGAGGGCGCGGGGGAAGCGGTGGGGGAGCGCTCTGGGTCGAGGGGGAGGCTGAAGTAGCTGGTTCCGGTCGCGGCAGCGTGCCCGGCCAAGGAGTGCAGCGCCTTGTTCAAAGCGGAGGGGGACTCAGCACTGATGAGGCAATAGACCACGTTTTCTTCGCGCGCGATGGTCCCGAAAGCCTGCGCGAGCTGGGCGCGCAGGCTCGGTGCGAGGGCAGGGGAGCTTAGCTGCGCGGCTAAGGCCAGGCCGCCAAGAGTGTGCTGCCGGCTGGAATCGGACTCCCGCAGGAGGAGGCCGGCAAGACCCACGAGGTGGCGTACCAGCGCGCGGGCATAGGAATCGAATTTCAGCGGGGCGGAGGCGGCTAAGCCGAAGCGCTGGTGTTCCTGGATGCGGAAGGCGTTGGTGATGGTGGCCACAGTGGTGCCGTCCTTGAGGGTGCGGCTCTGGGCGCCCGAGGTGGAGGCTTCAGGATCGGTGGCAACGGAGATGGCATCGGGCAACGCGTCGAGTGAGTGGCGCGGGTGGCTAGATATCGTTGTGCCATCGGAGGCGGCGAGGGCGATCGCGGCATCGAGTTCTTGGGAGGCCTGGGCCACGAGGTGATCGATGCCGAAGGCCGCCGCCTTGTTGAGGGCCTCTTGCCGGCGGTGCAGGGCAAACTGCTGGTTGTTCTCACTGCGCACAAGCTCAGAGGAGACGGTGTTGATGATGGAGTTGAAGGCTATGGCCCGGGGAACTTCGAAAAGCGCCAGACCCTCCTGCTGAGCGGCGGCGATGAGCTGCTGCGGAATGGTGCGAAAGCCCAGCCCTGTGCCGAAGCCAATGCCTTGGATCCCGGCGGCCTTGAGCCGGGCGGCATAGGCGGGGAAGCCTGCGGCGGCGCCGTTGAAGGCGAGTCCCACGGTGAGGATGATGGCACCGGGGGCGGTGAACTCAGTGGGATCTTCAAGCTCGGTGGCTTGGATAGTGGTGAAGGTGGTGGGGCCTTCCACTATGGGCCGCAAATCCAGACGGCGCTGATTGTAGAGCCATTTCAAGCCGATTGATCCCATATACTAAGACTCCTTTTCTTCGCGCTGACGTCCAAGTTTATACGCAAGGGCCAGTTTTGGGAAATAATTTCGCCAGAGCGGACATAGTTTATAGGGGGTGCCAAGTCTCACAATATGGTCATCCTATAAAAATGGGTAACACTATAAAAATTCGAATGCTCCTTTATGGAAGGGAAAATCATGCAGGAACTTGAGTACCGCCTCGAGCAGGTCCGAAAGCTCAACCAGCAGGTGCCGGGCCCAGTCAGCGCCGCCCTCGACGAGCGCCGCAAGGCAGCCCTGCCCGCCGGAATGACTCCTTCGCTGCCCGGCTACGTTGTCGATGCAGACGGCGGAATCCTCGCAGATGCTGATGGCAACCAGTACATCGACCTGGCCTCCGGCATCGCCGTTACCTCGGCTGGCGCCTCCAACCCGGCAGTGGTCAAGGCAGTCCAGGAAGCCGTCGCTCACTTTACGCACACCTCCTTCTCGGTCTCTCCCTACGCCGGCTACGTCGAGGTCGCTGAAAAGCTCAACGAGGTCACCCCAGGCGACCACGAAAAGCGCACCGTCTTGCTGAACTCCGGTGCTGAGGCTGTGGAGAACGCAGTCAAGATTGCTCGCAACTACACCGGCAAGTCCGGCGTCGCCGTCATGGACCGTGCCTTCCACGGCCGCACCAACCTAACCATGGCGATGACCGCCAAGCAGGCCCCCTACAAGTCCGGCTTCGGCCCCTTCGCCCCGGACATCTACCGCGCTCCCATGTCCTACCCCTTGCGCGACGGACTGACCGGCGCCGAGGCTGCCAAGCAGACCATCACGATGCTTGAGCAGGAAATCGGTGCCCACAACCTGGCCTGCGTCATCGTCGAGCCTATTCAGGGTGAGGGCGGTTTCGTCGTCCCCGCCGAGGGCTTCCTGCCCGCAGTGGTCAAGTGGTGCAACGACAACGATGTCGTATTCATCGCCGATGAGATTCAGGCCGGCATGATGCGTACCGGTAGCTGGTACGCCTCCGACCACGAGGGTATCGTCCCTGACCTGGTCACCACCGCCAAGGGCATTGCCTCCGGCATGCCGCTGTCCGCCGTTACCGGCCGCGCAGAGATCATGGACGCCCCGCAGGCCGGTGGCCTAGGCGGCACCTACGGCGGAAACCCCGTGGCGTGTGCCGCTGCGCTCGCCACCTTCAAGGAATTCGAGGACAAGGACTTCGCAGCCCGCGCCCAGAACCTGGAGAAGATCGCCCGCGAAGAGCTCTCCGAGCTGGTCGAGGACAAGCGCGTGGCCGAGTTCCGCGGACGCGGTGCCATGTTGGCACTCGAGTTCATCACCGACGAGGGAGAGCCGGACTCCGAGCTGGTTCACCAGATCTCCGCTGCCGCCAAGGCCGAGGGCGTGCTGCTGCTGACCTGTGGCCTCGACCACAACGTCATCCGCTTCCTGCCTTCCCTGGCTATCCCGGAGCACCTGTGGCGCGAGGCGCTGCAGGTACTTGTCAAGCTCTTCAACGAGTACAAGTAAGGACCCTGCCACATGAGCGAATTTGACTATACGCAGGTGGAGGGGCTGCTGGGCTCCCTGCCGACCGGCATCTGGCTCGAAGGCGAGAACGTCGGGGCCACCGGCGGACGCACCTTTGAGGTGCTCGACCCCGCCACCGAACAGGTCCTCGCCCACGTGGCGGATGCCACCTCCACGGAGTGGATGAAGGCCCTCGACGCGGCGGTCGCAGCGCAGGAAGAGTGGGCCGAGTTTGCCCCGCGCCAGCGCTCCGAAGTACTCACCGACATCTTCACCACCGTGGCCGCGCGGGCCGATGATTTCGCTCGCGTTATGACGCTGGAGATGGGCAAGCCCTATGCGGAAGCCCGTGGCGAGGTGGCCTACGGCAACGAATACTTCCGGTGGTTTGCTGAGGAAGCAGTGCGAATCCCGGGACGCCTGGCCACCGCGCCGGGCGGTAACGGTCACATCCTGGTATCGCGTGCTCCCGTGGGCCCAGTGCTTGCCATTACCCCCTGGAACTTCCCGCTGGCCATGGCAACGCGCAAGATCGCCCCGGCCTTGGCGGCTGGGTGCCCAATCATTATCAAGCCCGCGCACGAGACACCGCTGACCATGCTCCTTTTGGGCCAGGTCTTCGCGGAAGTATTCGCCCGTCACGGCGTCCCGCAGGGCCTCGTCTCCATTGTTCCTACCACCGCGGCCTCGGCATTGTCCTCCGAGCTCATGGCGGATTCCCGCCTGCGCAAGGTGAGCTTTACCGGGTCCACCCCGGTGGGACGCCAGTTGGTGCGCCAAGCCGCCGATAACCTCTTGCACACCTCGATGGAGCTGGGCGGAAACGCTCCCTTTGTCATCGCGGCTGACGCGGATCTTGATCTCGTCCTCACCTGCGCCATGCAGGCGAAGATGCGCAACGGTGGACAAGCTTGTATCGCCGCCAACCGCTTCTTGGTCGACGAGTCCATCGCCCAAGAGTTCAGCGAGCGCCTGACCGCAGCCATGTCTGCCTCCGTGGTGGGACATGGCCTAAATGAATCCTCCACCATGGGGCCCGTCATCACGGCCAAGCAACGCGATCGCATCGCCGCGCTTGTCGAAGACGCGCTCGCCGCAGGCGCGCGTGCCACCACTGGCGGCAAGCGCCCGGAGGGGCAAGGTTACTTCTATCCCGCCACCGTGCTTGTCGATGTCCCTTCTGACGCGCGCATCCTGCACGAGGAGATCTTTGGCCCAGTGGCCACCGTGAGCACCTTCAGCGATCTTGAGGAAGGCATCGCCGCGGCCAATGACACCGAGTTCGGGTTGGCTGCCTATGGCTTCTCCCGCTCGCTGGAGTCAGCCCAGCTGATGGCAGAAAAGCTCAACGCCGGCATGGTCGGCATCAATCGTGGCGCCATTTCCGATCCCGCCGCCCCCTTCGGCGGCATCAAGCAGTCCGGCTTCGGGCGCGAGGGCGGAACCGAAGGCATTGAAGAATACCTAGATACCCGATATATCTCGCTCACCTGAGGAGAAAGCAATGTCCCAAACACAACCGTCGGCACGGGTCGACGAAAACGGTAATCCCGGCAACGAGGTCAAAAAGCTAGCGTCGCGCCACGTCACGATGATCACCTTGGGTGGCATCATCGGCGCCAGCCTCTTCGTTGGATCCGGAAACATCATCCGCAATATCGGCCCCGCTGCCATCTTGTCCTACCTCTTGGGCGGCCTGCTGGTTTTCTTCGCCATGCGCATGCTGGGGGAGATGGCCGCAGCGCGGCCTTCCATCGGCTCCTTCATGGAATACGCCCGCGTCGGTCTAGGTGACTGGGCCGCTTACTTGGTGGGCTGGCTCTACTGGTACTTCTGGGTGGGCGTTCTCGCCTATGAGGCGGTGTTAGGCGGGGAAACCTTGACGCATTGGTTCTCCTTCCTCCCCTCTTGGGCGTGGTCGATGATCCTGCTTCTCATCTTCATCTCCACGAATGCTATCTCCGTGCGTACCTTTGGAGAGATTGAGTTCTGGCTGGCCAGTATCAAGGTCATCGCCATCGTGGTATTCCTCGTTGCCGGTACCCTCTTCGCATTCGGACTGTGGCCCAATGCCGAGATATCCGTGTCGAATCTGTGGGACCACGGTGGATTCGCACCCAATGGCATCACCGTGGCACTGACCGGTGTTGCCATCGTCATCTTCTCTTATTTCGGCACTGAGATCGCCGTCATGGCCGCCGCGGAATCCGAGGATCCGGCCAAGGGTATCAACCAAGCTACGAACACCATCATCTGGCGCATCCTGCTCTTCTTCGTCGGTGCCGTTACCGTCATCGTCGCGGTTGTGCCCTGGAATGAGCTGCCCGATCCCACGAGCGTAGCCACTGCTCCTTTCACCTATGTGTTCTCGCTGTTGGGCCTGCCCGGCGCTGCTATGATCATGCAGTTGGTGATCTTTACCGCGGTTATCTCTGTGCTCAACTCGGGCTTGTACTCGGCCTCGCGCATGCTCGCCGCCTTGGGTGATCGCGGATATGCCCCAAAGGCGGTTACCGTTCGCAATAAACGCAACGTTCCCATCGTCGCGCTTTTCGCTTCCACCATCGGCGGCATCGCGGCGACCATCGTGAACTTCGCTGCCCCAGAGTCCGGCGTTTTCGAGTTCATCATGAACTCGGCCGGCCTTGTTGCCCTCTTCGTCTACGTTTTTATCGCGCTGACTCAGATGCGCCTGCGCATGAAGATGACTCCGGAGGAGGTTGCCGGCCTCAAGTTGAAGATGTGGCTTTTCCCCTGGATTAACATCGTGCTGATACTGTCTATCGCCGCCATCTTCATCGTGATGCTCACCACTGATATTGGCCGTACCCAGGTATGGACGAGCCTTATCGCCACCGGCGCTCTCGTAGTTCTGTGGCCTGTGGCCAAGCGCAGCATCGCCCGCAAGAAGGCGAATGGTGAGTACCCGACCGATGACGGGACCGAGTCAAAGCCTGAATCCAAGAACGCGGCCAAGACTGAAGCAAAGACTGAAGCCAAGACTGTGTATGAGTCTGGGACTCAGACTGAAGACGCAGCAGAGCCCAAAGCAGGTCCTGCGCAGCAGTAGTTGCTCTAACTAAGCCATAGGCTTCGCGAAATCACTCCCCAGGAAAGAGACCACCCAAAAGTCTCCGCTTCCCCTGGGGAGTTTTTTCGCGCTTTAGGCTCTAGAGCTTTAGGCTTTAGCCCCTAGAGCCCTGGGTATTTACTCTTCTATCTGCTGCTTTTCTCAGGCCTTCTCTTGTGCCGAGCCTGCAATGTCCTGACTCGCCCCGGCGTAGTACGCACTCAGCTGGCGGTAGGGGCGGGACTTGAGGGCGAGGAGCACGACGACAAGCATGATGAATCCGGAGATGAAGAACATCAGGGCCATGCCGCGTGTGGTGCCCTCGCCCAGAATGACGCCAAAGATGGTCTGTGCACCTGGCCCTGCCATCCAGGGGATGAGATAGGCCTGCGCGAGGATGGCCACAGCAAAAGTGGCCAGCGGGCTGGCGGCCATCTCCACCGCCATGGCTAGGCCGAATACGCGGCCTTGCTGGCGGAAGGGAACCACCCTCTGCAGAATGGTTTGTTCCGCTGCCTCCGCGGCTGGAACGGTGAGCATGAATAAGAAGATGCCGCCCGCGTAGAGCCACCACCACTCGCGCAGTCCGAAGAGCATTCCGAGCATCGCCACTGCGACGTTGACCAACAAGAGAGTGCGCACAGGGTTTGTGCCTAGGCCTGTGCGCGCCACGATCATGCCGCCGAATACGAAACCGGTTCCGGTGACACCTAAAACTATTCCCCACACCTGCGGACTAAAAAGCTCCAGTCCATAAGGATCCATCAGTGCCGCGTAGACCCCGCCGATGAGGTTATTAAAACAAGAGAAGAGGATGAGGGCGAGCAGACCAGGCACCGCGCTGATGATACGCAGGGATCCCTTGAGGTCAATCCCTTTAGAGAGCACAGTGGGGTCTGCAGTGCTGGGGCCGGAAGATCCAGCGGCGGTGGTGGATTCAGTGGTGGTTTCTGCTGCGCTGAGGATCTTTGCCTCTGGAATGGCGATGGGTAAAAGGTGCACCAGGGCTACGACTGTGAGGCCAAGTGATACCCACAAGGTGGCTGCCATACCGATGAAACCTATGGCCAGGCCTGCAATGACACTGGTGACCATGAAGGCCACCCCTTGCACCGCGCCGACGAGTCCATTGGCCTTGTCGCGGTCTTCCTCCGGAACGAGGAGAGTAACCGTGGTTGACAGGGCAATATTGCGCATGTGCTCAACCACGGATCCGGCGGTAACGGCGAGAATGAAGACCCACAAAGCAGGATCAGAAATGCTCATGGACTCGTGGTCGAGCCAGACAACCCACACCGCAGCTGCGAGCAGGTAGCACACGAGAGTAGCGGTGGCGGCAAAGACCATGACGTTCTTCTTGTAGTGGTGATCGACCACGGACCCGAAGAAAACCGAGCCGAGTGCAACGGAGGCCATATACGAGCCGGTGACGATGCCCGTCAGTGCCACGTCACCGGTCTGGAGATAAATCCAGAAAGTCAAGGCGAAGAATAAGAAGCCTGTGGTGACGTTGGCGATGAGGGTGTTGGCGAGGATGTGATGAAACTGCCGCACGAAAGCCGCCTTTCCCGGTTACCCCGCAGGGTGTCGGAGATAGAAGGGAGGTCTAACGTACCCCGAACACCACGGCGAGCACCATGGCTAAGCGCTAATGCGAGCTATTTCTCGACGTAGTAGAGCTGCTTATTAACAAACTCATCCATGCCAAGGGGGCCGAGTTCGCGGCCAAAGCCTGAGCGCTTCACTCCCCCAAAGGGCAGCTCGGAGCTCTCTGCTGACGGGGTGTTGACGCACGCCATACCCACTTCGAGGCGACGTGACAGGGCTGCGGCGCGCTCCGGATCCTGGGAGTAGACCGTTCCACCGAGACCAAATTGCGTGTTATTGGCCAGCTCTAGTGCCTCGGCATCGGAAGCCACGCGGTACACCGTCGCCACGGGGCCGAAAAGCTCCTCGTAGTAAACGTCGGAGCCCACCGGGACATCGCTAAGCACAGCGGGGGAGAAGTACGCGCCTTCGGCGGCAAGCTCGCCACCTGCGTGCACAGTGGCGCCGGCAGCGACCGCGCGACGCAGCTGAGCGTCGAGGTTCTCCGCCGCATCCCGCGAGGAAAGCGGACAGTAGGTGTCATCCGCCGCCGACTCCGGACTATGCGGATCCACGGGCCGGGCCTTGTTTGCTAGGTCGACGAGCTCGGTGAGAAACTCATCGTAGATATCGTCCATGACGATCATGCGCTTATTGGAATTGCAGGCCTGGCCGGTGTTGTACATCCGGGTATTCCATGCCAGGCGTGCGGCGGCTTTGACATCAGCGGCGTCGAGAAGCACGAAGGGGTCGGAGCCGCCCAGCTCCAAGACTGCCTTCTTGAGGTTCTTGCCCGCCTGTGCCCCAATGATGGATCCAGCGCGTTCCGAGCCCGTGAGCGAGACGCCCTGTACGCGGGGATCGGCGATGATGGTGCCGATTTGCTCGTGGGTGGCAAAGACATTGCTATAGACCCCGTGGGGGATGCCGGCATCATCCATGATCTGCTGCACCGCAACAGCCGAGCGGGGACAAATCTCCGCGTCCTTGAGCACGATGGTGTTGCCCAACACCAGATTCGGCGCCGCGAAACGGGCAATCTGATAGTAGGGGAAGTTCCAAGGCATGACGCCCAGTAGTGGGCCGATGGGCAGGCGGCGGATGAAAGCCCTGGCATCACCGCCGGTGGGGATCTCCTGCTCGGCGCTAAAAGCCGCGCCGTTGTCCGCGAAGTAGTGCATGATAGCGGAGGCGAACTCGGCCTCCTCTATTCCTTCATGCAGGGGCTTGCCCATTTCCGTGGCGGCAATTTCTGCCAGCTCCTCCTTGCGATCTTCAAAGAGCTCGCCAACGCGGGTTACCGCAGCCGCCCGAGTAGCAAGCGGGAGGGCCGACCACTCCCGGTATGCGGTAGCAGAGTCAGCGAGCGTTTGCTCAATCGAAGCATCAGAAGCCGAGGGGAAGGTCTCGATGACCTGGTTGTCTACAGGGTTTTGGACGCGGTATTGGGGGGACATGGTGGGAAAGTCTCCTTTGAAGTTGGTTGAAAGTAAATGATGCGGACTGAACCTTGCTATGCGCCTAGGTTAGTGGGGCTTGCGTGTTTTCTGTGGAGCTGATGCGTGCCAGGGTTTCTCCAGCGAAAAATGCGGGGTGGCGCATGCGCGTGAAAATCATGAGGATTATTCCTAGGATGAGGACTCCCATGCCAAGGACAAAGACGGTGCCGATGCCTAGTATGGAGGAGCCTGAACCGTAGTCGGGGTCAAGGGAGTCGAAGGCGGTTATGAAGAACATCACCAGCAGGAATCCCCCACCGAACAGCGGAAAGATAAGTTTGAAGACAACGTTATGGACGGAGGAAAATAGTTCTCGGCGGAAGTACCAAACGCAAGCTACGGCTGTTATTCCGTAGTAGAAGCAGATCATAAGACCTAAGGCGGCGATAGTATCCCACAGTGCGTTCTCTGAGAGGATTCGCGTAACCGTGTAAAAAACTCCGGCCGCGATTGCGGAGATGATGGTTGCCACGGATGGGGTACGGAAACGCGGACTGATTTTGGAGAACATCGGCGGCAGAGCATTGTAATAGCCCATGGCAAGCAGTGTTCGTGCAGGGCCCACCATGGTCGATTGCAGCGAGGCGAAAGAGCTTGACAACACCGCGACATATATAAGGAGGGCCGCAGGGCCTAGAACGGGATAAGACAAGACCGCAAAGATCGATTCTTGGTTGGCGGGATTGCCTGCCCCGAGACCGGTTTCTCCGGTACCTGCCCATGTGATGACTGCCAAGGCAGTGAGCACGTAGAGCACGATGATGATAAGCACGGTAATGGTGGCTGCACGCCCAGGCGTCTTCTCGGGATTCTTGGTTTCCTCGTTCATGGTCAAGGTGACATCCCAACCCCAGAACATAAAGATGGACAAAGAGATTCCGGCGGCGATGAGGGAAAAATCACCAATTTCCAAGGGATTAAACCAGGCCAGATCGATCGGTGTGAAGTCGAAGCCACCATTGTTGTACGCATTGACTATAGCCACGACGTCGAAGACAACGATGGCCAGCACTTGAACCGAGACGAGGATGTACTGCAGGCGCTTCGTTGAGTCGAGGCCGCGGTAGGAGACATAGGCGGCGATAGTGATAAAGACGATGGTAGTGGGGATGTTTATCCACAGGTTACGAGTCCACTCGGCAATTCCGGGGGAGTTGAAAAGCTGTGCGAGCAAGAGGTAGAAGAAGTCGACTGCAACTGCGGCGAGGTTGGATAGAACTAGGATGGTCGCAGTGATTAAGCCCCAGCCTCCCATCCATCCCACCCATGGGCCGAAGGCTTTGGTTGCCCAAGTAAAGGAAGTACCGGAATCTGGAACCGCGTTGTTGAGTTCCCGGTAGGCAAAGGCCACCAGAAGCATGGGTAAAAACCCGAGCAAGAGTACGGCAGGCACGAACTCGCCCACTGCCGAGATTGTCGGGCCAAGACCAGAAGTCAGAGTATAGGTTGGCGCGATGCAGCTGATACCAATGACCACTGCTCCGATGAGGCCGACTTTGCCAGTTGCCAACCCTTTGGCAGAAATAACTCCCTGATCGCCACCGGGTGTGGGCTGAGCAGAGGCCGTGGATGCTGAGGGAGGTGCACTAGTCATGATTTACCTCCGAGGAATCTGGATCGGTAGGAGAAAGAGGCGGGGAATCGCCGCCTGCCTGCATATAACCTGCGGGTACAAGCACCATGGGCACGGGGATAGAGCGCAGCATGCGCGAGGCCGTACCGCCTAGGAAGAGGCGTCCAGGCACGGCCAAGCGGGATGAGCCGACGACTGCTACTTCGCCTTCTTCCCACGTGAGTTTGTCCATGGCGGTCTCAACATCTCGCCCGCTGGCGACTTCGGTGGTGGCATGCCCGGCTTCGAGCATGCCCTGTGCGACGTCGCCGAGGACCCTCGTGGCGTAGGCGCGAACCGCACCAGGCACGTCGGTTCCTAAAGCTTGCATGTCGGATTCTCCGGGTAAGACGAGCGAAACCAGACGCAAAGGAATCTGGCGGCGGCGGGCGCGGTCGAGGCCGATGGCTATGACATCGGATGTTCCAGGACGCGGGCCGAACATCGCAGTTACCCGCGTGAGTGGTCCTGGGTATGAGTACCCACGCGGTGCAAGCGCTATGGGGACGCTGGCGGAGTGGAGTAGGGCGTTGACGGCTGCCCCCATCTTGAAGCGATTGAAGATCCCCCCCTTACGAGCGCCAACAACAATGACATCGCAGCCTAGTTCTTGAGCAGCAGAGTTGAGTGCCTCGGCTTCAGACTGACCAGGAACAATGCGGGCGACGGCTTCGACATCGTCTGGCACTTCGTCGAGCGCTTCTTGCAGCCACCCCGCAAGTTGTTCTTCGATGATTGAGCTGTATCCACGATCGTGGGGGTAGATGCCAGAAAATGTATTGTGTGCTGGAGCAACCATGGTGATGTGAAGGATGACGTCTCGCTGCCGGGCGAGAGAAATTCCAAGGCGGAGTGCATCTTTCCCAAAGTCGGTAGCGACGTAGCCGACTAAGATGTGGCCACTGGCGGGGCGTCGGCCAAACTGCGAAGCTGAGATAGCCATGGTCTAGATCCTCTCGGCAATGTGCTCAGCTACAAGTTCTCCTTGGCGAATAGCGCCGTCTACATGTTGGTAGCCTTCGGCCGCGATATCAGAGCAGGCGTAGTAGATGCAGCCTGTCGGCTGGTTTTGTAGGTGGCCCCATCGCGAAAGCCCTCCGAGGTCATAGCTGGTGGCATAGGCACCTCGGGTCCACTCCTCGGCCGCCATATCTGAGAGGTAGAATGCGATGGGTTCTTTGGTCTTGGGTCCGAGGTAATCCGCCATGGCAGTGAGAATCGCGTCCTTGCGCTCATCCGGCGGCAAGTGCCACATTTCTTCGGCATGCACATCGGAGACGAAGCCGACTAGGGTGCCGTAGCTGTCCTCCGTATCAGATTCGGAGGCCGCGAAATTCGCTCCAAAGTTGGTGTTGTCGTAGACCTCTTGCACGAGGCGTCCACCGCCGAAGCCGGTTCCGGAAAGACCGTCCTCACGCCAGAACGGGGTCTCATAGACTGCGTGCACCTTGATAACAAGCCCCATCGAAATGTGTTGGTGCACGATCTGCTGATCGCGGGGAAGAGGAGGGGAGAAAGAGATACGGCTATAGAGGTTTGGGGGAACGGCCAGCACGGCGAATCTTGCGTTGACAGTGACCTGATCGGAGTAGGCCTTAACAGAGCCTGCGGACCCGTTATTGGGGAGTCCATTTCTGACATCGGCGGGTATGCAGTTGAGCTCGTCGGCGGTCGCCGGATCCGGCTCGGCCCACTGCAGTTCGCGCACAGGACTTGAGCAGAATACATCCTCTCCGAGCTCGGCAGCCATAGCCAGAGATACAGATTGCATGCCACCGACGACGCGCCGGTCGAGAATGAAGTCTTCGTCCACAAGGTTGGAAAAAGACCCTGCTGAGGCTGCCATGAGAAGTGCCTGCAGTGTAGAAAATGCGTAAGAAGGCTTGGTGAGCATCCCGGAAGCGACGTAGATGGAAACATTGTCTATTGCCTCCGAGTCCGACGACAATCCCTCGAGCCAAGACCTAAAAGAAATGGAATCGAGCTCCGCAGCCCGAGGATGTGCCCAGGGGCGTGCTGGGTCCATTTCGGCGGCTAGATCATCGAGGATTTCGATGAGCCGATCCATCTCCGAGATGGTTTCCGGAGCGGCGGGGAATGACGTTCCTTCGTATTCGTGACGGGTGCCATCCGGGGAAACATAAATGGATTTACCGGAGCGATAGCGTTGGAAAGTCTCAAGCCCAAGTTCTGCGACGAGCTCGCTCAAGCGGTTCTGATCGGGGGAAATCCACTGCCCGCCGAGCTCGATGAAATGTTCCACCCCGGTTGCATCCGCGACCTTTCCGTTCCAGGTCCGTCCTCCGACGCGGTCTCGAGCTTCGAGGACGGCGACGGAGTACCCGCGTCGTTTGAGCGTGCGCGCAGCCATCAATCCAGCCGGTCCCGCACCAATGACGACGACATCGCGGTCAAGAATAGGGGTGTTTTTAGTGGTGAAATGCGACATGAGTGGAGAAGCTCCTGTTCTTCTCCCGCAGACAAGAGTGCCTATGGGAGACTTCAATAAGGACTGATAAAAATACTTAAATGAATGACGTTCATTTTGTATTTTGGGTCACTTTACAGGAATCATGTCGATAACGATAGGGGTCAAGCCTATGAATTCTCCGCGCGCCAAGGGAAGACCATCTCAGGCGCTGCTCAGCCGCAAAAAGATCGCAGACTCGGCTCTAATCCTCATTGAGGAAAACGGCTATGAAAAGCTCACGATGGCGCGAATTGCCCGGCGCATGGGTGTAGCTCCTAGCGCCTTGTATAACCACGTGAGCAATAAGCACGAGCTTCTCATCTTGGTGGAAGATGCAGTTATGGCGCAGGTGGAAACCGTGCCACTCGATGCCGCGTTAGATGGATCAGTCGATCCCCTCGAGGCAATTGAGCGCTGGGCTGAGTCTTATCGTGCAGTGTTTGCAAGGCACGCGCCCTTGGTGGAAGTCATCGCTAGCGTGCCGGTATCCGGAGCGCCGCGAGCAGTTCAGATGTACGAGAAAGTAGCTCGAGTGTTTGAGCTGGCAGGGGTGGCGCAAGAGCTCATCCTTCCCCGCGTCATCATGTTGGAGTCTTTCATCTACGGTTCCGCTCTGGACGTTAACGCCCCAGCTAACCTCTTCGAGGTGCCTGAGAATTATGAGGTTCAGGCGCCCACGTTGCGTAAATCGCACGAGTCGTGGGCGCGGTCCATAGCAATGGAAACTTCTAGTGCAGAAAACCCCTTCGCTGAAGAACCCTTCCGGCTCGGATTACGGGCGCTGTTGAAAGGCATTGCTGACTAAAGCCGCAGCGTAACCTTCTCATTCGCGGCGATGTCCTCCAAGCGCTCGGCAGGGCACATCCCGGCGACGATGACGGCGGAGCCACCGGCGGCGAGGGGCTCGAGGAGTAGGTGCTGAAAGCTCTCCTCATCGTGCCAGCCGCCGGAGAGCACACGCTGCGGGCCGAGGTCGCTGGGGTAGAGCTGGGGCAGGGCGGTGGTGGGGCCGAAGAATTGATCGCCGTAGAAGCGCACGGTGGGGCCGAAGTCGATGGCGCCGGGGGGCAGTTCGCCGCCGGATTCGACGATGCCGCGCCCGAAGGGATCGTCGCTGACTAGAACCACATCCGCGCCGGGATAGGCGGCGGTGACGGCGCTGAAGTCTGCGGGGGAGCAGAAGATGGCATCGGGTGCGGTGTCGCTGCTATCGGCGTTGAGAAACTCTGCGTTGACACCTGCTGCGAGGGCGCCGAGTGCGATGACTGCCGGCTGCCACGAGACGGGCAAGCTGATGCCGATGGTGGAGTCCTCGTCCAAGTCGAGTTCTTCCTGGAGCATGTTGGCTATCTTAGAGACCCAGTTGTCGAGGGTCTGGGCCGAAAAGTCCATGCGGACCCCGGTGGATTCGTTATAGAACGTTAGGCGGGGCGCGGCCGCATCCGAGCGCAGAAGGTGTTTGAGCAGTTCCATGGTTGCCCATGGTAGGCGCAAGCCCCGCGGCGCGAGCGTGGGGGAACTAGTTCACGCAGCGCGGGCCGTCCCCGCCGGCATCGATCTTCGGGGCGACTTCCGCGGTGCCGAAGTCATCACCGGGGGTTCCGGCCGGGGCGTTGGAAGGATCCTCGCTGGGCTCTGCGGCCTGGGCGGCATCGTCCTTGGGGCCGGCGTAGTCATCGGTGGCCACTACGATGTAGGTGCCGGGCTCGAGGCCCTGGTTGGCACTGACGGGCAGCCCTCCCATTTGCTCAGCGAGGGCGCGGGCAGCAGGATCGTTGGCGTCCGCGGCGACAATCTGAGACTCGCTGTACACGCCTGATTGGGCGTTCGAGGTGCGCTCGACCGTATAGCCCACGCGGGTGAGCCACTCGCCGATTCCGGAGGCCAAGCCGTCGATGCTGCCGGCGTTGAGGACGTGGATGTTCATGTTCTCTGCGACTGGCTTCTCCGAAGGGTTGCTTCCTTCTGCCGCCTCTTGGGAGGCTTCTTGGGACTCGGTCTCATCGGCGGTCTGGGCCAGGCCCTCCATGAACTTGTGCACTTCGTTGGGGTCGATGGTGACGATAGATTCGCCGTTATCGCCCACGCCGTCGATGGAGGTAACCGGGATTGTGGTGAAGGTGACGTTGCCGCCGGCGAGGCCTGCGAGCTGACCCACAAAGCCCATGATGTCCCAGCCTTCATCGATGACGACGGAACGCTTCACTGCCTCGGCGATCTTAGATAGCTTGCTGGGGGAGGTCAGGGTGTCGTTGGAGAGCACCTTCGAGACCAGAGAGGCCATGTAGGACTGCTGGCGCACGATGCGGTCGAGGTCGCCACGGGGAAGCTCGTAGCGCTGGCGCACAAAGGCCAGGCCTTGGGCCCCGTGGAGAGTCTGCTCACCCTTGGGGAACTTCGCGCCCGACATCTCATCATCGACGTCGTTGTTGAGGCAGACGTCGACGCCATCCACGGCGTCGGTAAGCAGCACGAAGCCGAGGAGGCCAATCTCCGCGTAGTGATCGATGGAGACGCCGGTAATCTGCCGCACGATGCTGATGAGTCCGGTGCGTCCGGCTTCGACGCCCTGCTTTTCGATGTCCTTTTCACTGTGCGGTGGCTTTTGTCCCGCGGCCTCCGCCTGCGCGTTCTCCGCCTCCAACTGGGTGACTTTGTCTGCCTTGTGGCCGGCGAATACGGCGTTGATCTTGGTGTTTCCGTATGCCCCGTCGTGGACGTAGGTATCGCGCGGGATGGATACGGCGGTGGCACGGGAGCCGTCGTTAGGCACGCGGATCATCATGATCGTGTCCGTGTTTTCCTCGCCCTCATCCACGCCAGCATGGAGATTGCGCAGTTCCTCATCCGAGAGGGAGTTGCCCTGGGCGTCGGTGCGGGAGTCCTTCCCCACCAGGAGGATGTCAACCGCACCATCGGCCGACTTTTCGCCGATTCCTCCCTCGTTACCGAGGGCTACATTAGATACGGAGGCCATATCGCCGCCGAGTTTGCCCACGACGAAGTAGCCGACGCCTGAGAAAACCACGGCGATGACGGCCATAACCGCCATGATGGCCTGCAGCGGCCGCGAACCCTTTTGGCGGACAGGAGCAGACTCCACCGGCGCGGCTTGGATATCGCGGACCCGGCGATTGTTCTCAGATGTCACGTTTGAAGCTTTCTACTATCTAGCTATTACCTAGGAAACTTTGCTTTAGTGTAGGGCAGAAAGAGCGCAAACCGTGATCCGCTGTGGACTTCGGAGAAACTCGTGGCCGTTCTCCTAGTGTCTTTTCAGGATCGAGTGCACCCAAGTGGGTACGCTAGGCCCATTGTGAACAAGAAGAATGACAGCGCGCGCACCGATTCTGTTGCGCCGCGCCCGCTGGGCATAGTGACCGTGACTTATTCGCCCGGGCCCTATTTGGAGTCCCTCATCGAGTCCGTGGCGCAGGCTACCTCGCGGCCCACCCGCATCATTGCTGCCGACAATGGTTCCACGGACGGCGCCCCGCAGGCCGCTGCCGCCGCGCACAGCAACGTTGAGTTCCTCGACACGGGCGGCAACATCGGTTACGGCGGCGCCATGAATGCCGGTGAGCGTTTCCTCAGTGAGCACGGTCAGGCTGATCCTGAGTTCCTGCTCCTGGTCAACCCGGATGTCACCTTCGGCCCCGGGAGCATCGATGCCCTCATCGACTGCGCCAAGCGTTGGCCCCGTGCTGGGTCCGTCGGCCCGCGGATTGTGGAGCCAGATGGGAAGAACTATCCCTCGGCGCGTGCGTTGCCCAACCTGAAGAACGGTATCGGCCATGCACTCTTGGGTTCTGTGTGGCCGGGTAATCCCTTCTCGCGCGCCTACCGCGATGATGCGGATATGAGCATGCAGCGTCCAGCTGGCTGGCTTTCCGGCTCCTGCCTGCTCGTGCGCCGCGAGGCTTTTTCCCAAGTCGGCGGGTTCGATGAACGTTATTTCATGTACCTCGAGGACGTGGATCTGGGGGACCGCCTGGCCCGGGCGGGCTGGCACAACGTTTTCTGCCCTGAGGCTGCCATTACCCATGCGCAGGGCCATTCCACGAAGGTGCATGCTGGCCCGATGCTGCGCGCGCACCATGCCTCGGCCTATCAGTATCTAGCGGACAGGCATCCCCAGTGGTGGCAGGCCCCTCTGCGGGCAGCACTATGGTTGGGCCTGCGATTGCGTGCTTTGCTCACCTCTTATCGTGCGCGCCTTTCGCGCTAAGCCGAAGTTCCTGCTTTAAACTGTCAAGGACGCGCGTGGAGCACACGCCGTGGACACTGCCGCGGGGATCGAAACCGCGGAAACACGTACTAGAAAGTATCCAAGGAAAATGACTGAAGAAGTGGCCAATTACGGTGCCTCTACTGATGCGGTGATCCTGGTCGGCGGGCGGGGCACTCGTTTGCGCCCGCTGACGATCGGCACGCCGAAGCCGATGCTGCCTACCGCCAATTACCCGTTCCTCCAGCACCTGTTGGCCCGCATCCAGACGGCCGGGATCACGCACGTTGTGATGTCGACCTCCTTCAAGGCGGAGGTTTTTGAAGAGTACTTCGGCGATGGCTCCGAGCTGGGCCTCGATATTGAGTACGTCGTTGAGGAAACCGCGCTGGGCACTGGCGGCGGCATTCGCAACGTCTACGACAAACTGCGCCATGATACCGTCATGGTCTTCAACGGTGACGTTCTCTCCGGGATGGATCTCTCCGGGATTCTTGATACCCATCACCGCAAGGATGCGGACGTGACCATGCACCTGCTCAACGTCGCGGATCCGCGCGCCTTTGGTTGCGTTCCTACCGACGAGGAGGGGCGAGTCCTCGAATTCTTGGAGAAGACGGAGGATCCTCCCACCAACCAGATCAACGCCGGTTGCTATGTGTTCAAGCGCGAGGTCATCCAGACCATCCCCGCCGACCGCGTGGTTTCCGTGGAGAGGGAGACTTTCCCGGGCTTGCTCAGTGATGGCCACCTCGTGGTCGGTCACGTGGACAATTCCTATTGGCGCGATATGGGGCGCCCGGATGATTTCGTGCGCGGCTCCTCTGATCTCGTACGCGGCATTGCTTATTCCCCGTTGCTCGACGGTCGTACGGGCGAGGCCATCGTCGACGAGTCTGCGGGGGTCGCGGGCGGCGCTTTACTGCTTTCGGGCACTGCCATTGGCCGCGGTTCCGTCATCGGAGCCGGCTGCCGCATCGACGGCACCGTCGTCTTCGATGGGGTCACCATCGAGCCCGGTGCCGTGGTCAACAACTCCATCATTGCTTCGGGCGTGCACATCGGTGCCAACGCCCACATCGATAACTGCGTCATCGGGGAGGGCGCGCAGGTCGGCGCTCGCTGTGAGCTGCAGGGCGGCATGCGCGTATTCCCTGGGGTCGTGCTTCCCGACGCCGGGGTGAGGTTTAGCTCCGACGCCTAGGTAGATCTCTTTAGCTCTAGGGTTTTGCCGGGTACTGGCTTCAATCAGCCGGCCACGATGCGTACTGACTAAGAATCAGTGTCGCGTCGGGGCCGGCTTTTGTTTTTAGTTTTGGCCTTGTGTGTGCGACACGCCGATCTAACCTGAGAATTGTTGACAGGAGGATAGGCCATTACTACATGTAGTACCCCTGGCATCCACCCCCGACCGTGGGCCTTTGTTACTAATGTTACGCATGGTGATCGTGTGCAGCGTTTTTGGCGATCAGGGGTGGGTAAAGACATTTCTAGGTTGACGGTATTTAGTGATCCAGTGTGAAATGACATCAGTGTAATCAGATGGCGCGGCCACGCTGGCTCACCTTAGGGTGGGGTCGGAATAGCCGGGTACGTTTGAGTAAGTTAGATGGGCCAACCTCGGAGAAAGGAAAAGGCGTGGACAAAGTGGCTAAAAACAACGCCGTTCTCCGTGGCGGTGCTGCTGCAGAGATGTCGCTGGATGAACTCTTCGGTGCCGTTGAGCAGGAGTGGCAAGACCAAGCACTATGCGCACAGACCGACCCGGAGGCTTTCTTCCCTGAGAAGGGTGGTTCCACGAGGGAGGCAAAGCGTATTTGCCAGGCCTGTGCCGTGCGTGATGAATGCCTCGAGTATGCGCTCGAGCATGATGAACGCTTTGGAATCTGGGGCGGCCTCTCAGATCGTGAGCGTCGCCGCCTCAAGCGGGAGATTGGCTAGAGCCTCTTCTTGCTAGTGACCAAGACAAGTCCTCGCTCCGGCAGCCAGCCGGGGATGGTGGGACTTGTCTTTTTTGGTGTTCAGGCTTGGGTCCTTCAACGCCTGGGTTCTTCAAAGCCTGGGGTCATAAATGTGCGGGTTTTACCAGCTAAAGTGTGGATCCACGTCTTCTGGGTCGAGGTTGAGGTAGTCAGCCACGAGCGCGGTGAGGACGGTTCCCAAAAGCTCCGCTTGTTCGCGGGCGTTTTTAGCCCTTTGCTCGATGGGCATCCGGAAGATTACGAGCCGGGCGCGAGTGGGTTTACCGCGGGTGTCCACTCCAGCGGGAACAATCCGGCCCAGCGGCACGGGGCCGTCGGCGATGATCTCGTCTGGGAGCACTGTCATATCGGCCGATAGCCGCATTCTTGGCACGGTGTCTACTGCCAGGTCGAGGCTGGAGAGCTGCTCGGCAAAAGCATTTTGGATAGGGGCATAGGCCTCGAGAACCGCCATGTCGAAGCGCTCGCGCTTGCTGCGAAACCGCGGAGTCTGCTGGGGGAGAAGGGGGCCGCGCATTCCTCGCCCATGCCGATCGCGGGCGGGGCGAATGTGGCGTTCAGACGTGGTCATGCGGGTTATTCTATGTCGGGTTAACAAAGCTATCAGTGGGGGCGCGCCGGACTAAGGCTACCTAAATCTCAACTTAGGGTTTAGACTCTATTGGCGTGACTACTCATCGCCATTGCTCTCGCCCTGGCTGCGGCCGCCCGGCCGTGGCGACATTGACCTACGCTTATTCCCAACAGACCGCGGTAGTGGGTCCGCTGGCGGATGAGACAGACCCTCATAGCTGGGATCTCTGTGAGAAGCACAGTGCCCGTATTACAGCCCCACAAGGCTGGGAGATGGTGCGGGTGGACCGAATCGAGCTCGATGAGGAAGACGATCTCATGGCCCTAGCTGAGGCCGTGCGTGAGGGCGGGCGCGTGACCACGGGATTGGTCGATGATGTGGCAGCAGGATCCGGGCGCGACCCCATAGATTATGCGGCCAACTTCGACGGCGCAGACCCCGCGCGTTCCAATCATCCGGTATTCCGCACCCGCCGAGTCAGTGACTTTAAGCAGCGTCGCCGCGCACATCTTTCCGTGGTTCCGGACACGGATTCGCATTTGACTGAGAGCTAGAGCCTGCGCGCGGGGTAAGGTTAGTGCTTATGCGAAATCGTGAGCACCTAGATGCAGTAATCAAAGCCTATGACGTCCGCGGCGTGGTGGGCAAGGACATCGACGAAGGCTTCGTGCGTGATACCGCCGCGGCTTATGCGGCTATCTTGCGCGGCGAAGGGGAAAGCACCCTCGCCATCGGCCACGACATGCGGCCTTCCTCCCCGGCGCTTGCGCAGGCTTTCGCGGAAGGCGCCACCTCCCAAGGTATTGACGTCATCTTGCTCGGTCTGACTTCGACTGATGAGCTCTACTATGCCTCCGGTGATTTGGGCTGTGCAGGTGCCATGTTCACCGCCTCTCACAACCCCGCGCGCTATAACGGCATCAAGCTCTGCCGCGCCGGTGCCCGCCCTGTCGGCCAGGAGACCGGGCTGTCGGAGATCAAAGACATGCTCGTCAACGGCGTTCCGGAGTACTCCGGCAAGCCCGGCACCATCAGCGAGAAGAACGTGCTCGACGGCTATGCCGCTTTCTTGAACTCCTTGGTCGATCTTTCTGACATCCGCCCCCTCGTTGTCGCTGCGGATGCCGCCAACGGTATGGGTGGGCTCACCGCTCCGGCCGTATTCGCTGGCCTTCCTGTCGATCTGCGCCCCCTCTACTTTGAGCTGGACGGTACCTTCCCCAACCACGAGGCCAACCCTCTTGATCCGAAGAACCTCGTTGATCTGCAGAAGTTCGTCGTAGAGCAGGGCGCAGACATCGGCCTCGCCTTCGACGGTGACGCCGATCGCTGCTTCGTCGTGGATGAAAAGGGGCATCCAGTATCTCCCTCCGCCATCTGTGCCTTGGTTGCGGAGCGCTACCTTGACAAGTTCCCTGGTGCCACCATCATTCACAACCTCATCACCTCCAAGTCGGTGCCTGAACTCATCGAGGAAAAGGGTGGCACCCCCGTGCGTACCCGCGTCGGCCACTCCTTCATCAAGGCAGAGATGGCCAAGCACAAGGCTGCCTTCGGTGGAGAGCACTCCGCGCACTACTACTTCCAGGAATTCTGGAACGCGGATTCTGGCATGCTGGCCGCCCTGCACGTTCTCGCCGCTCTGGGCAAGTACGAGGGCACGCTCAGTGAGATGATGGCGCAGTACATGCGCTACGAAGACTCCGGGGAGATCAACTCCACCGTGAAGGATCAAAAGGCTACCGTGCAGGCCGTTCTCGACGGCATGGCGGACAAGATCGAGTCCGTGGATCACCTCGACGGAGTTACCGTTGAGCTCAAGGGGACGGACGCTTGGTTCAACGTGCGCGCTTCCAACACCGAGCCGCTGCTGCGCCTTAACGTCGAGGCCAAGACCAAGGAAGAGGTCCAACAGATCGTCGATGAGGTCCTCAGCATCATCCGCGCCTAATCCATCATCCGCGCGTATTCGGGGGCGGTGAGAGGCGAGCTCAGGAAAGGGAGTGCGCTACCATGTGCTCCCACTCGACGTACTTCTTACGCTCGCGGCCCTCGGCTGCACCGAGTGCGCGCTCAGCAGCGTCGAGCTTCTTCCATCCCTCCCAGCTCAGTACCTCTACGCCCGCATTTGAGAGCCTATCGGCTACGTCAGCGTCATTCGAGTGGTGGAGGTTTCCGGCTGCGTGATCTTTCAGCAGCATGGAGATAGTTTCTGCAGCATCGGACTTGGTATTGCCGATGAGTCCTATAGGGCCACGTTTAATCCAGCCGGTGGCATAGAGCCCGGGAACGATAGTGCCGTCGAGTTCGGTGACGTGCCCGCCGTCGTTATTAATAACGTGCTTGCCCTCGTTGAATGGTACCCCGTCCACGGCGTCGGAGCGATAACCCACCGCGAGGTAGACCGCCTGCACCGGCCACGTGCTGAATTGTCCCGTTCCTCGGACCTGACCATCGCCGCTCAAGGCGGTTCGCTCGGTTTTTAGTCCCGCAACCTTGCCGTTTTCCTCCAAGATCTCCACGGGCTGCTCGAAGAAATGAATCTGAAGCGTGTGCGGTGCGGGTTTCGATTCGCGGAGGGCATAGTTTTCCAGGATCTGGCACACCAGGTCCTGGGACTTAGATTCCGCACGTGCGGCGAAAGAGGCCTCGTCGTAATCGATGTCTTCCGCAGAGACCTCGACGTTGATAGTCGGAGAGTGATCTAGTTCCTTAAGCTCCAGCGGCGTGAATTTGGCCTGCGCGGGACCGCGCCTGCCGAACACGCGCACCGTGCAGGCTTGGTTGCGGGAGAGGGATTCATAAACATTATCGGGGATCTCGGTGACCTTGAGTTCGTCGCCGGTTTTAGACAGGATTCGAGCCACGTCGAGGCCCACATTTCCTACGCCAATGACGGCCACCTCTTGGGCGTGCAGATCCCAGCTGCGCTGGAAGCGCGGGTTTCCATCGTAGAAGCCGACAAACTCGCCGGCTCCGAAAACCCCCTCGAGCTGCGCGCCGGGGATATCGAGGGAGCGATCGCCTACGGCGCCGGTGGCGAAGATGACGGCGTCATAGTGTGCGCCGAGTTGATCAACGGTGATATCGCGCCCCACTGAAACGTTGGTAAGCAAACGAATGCTGGGAGACTCCAGCACCCGGTGCAGGGACTTGATTATGCCCTTGATGCGCGGGTGATCGGGTGCTACTCCGTAGCGGATGAGGCCGAATGGGGCGGGCATCTGCTCGATGAGATCGATATGTACGTTGCCCTCAGTCTTTTTAACCAGGATATCGGAGGCGTAGATTCCGGCTGGTCCCGCGCCAATAACTGCAACTTTGAGGGGCTTGGTGGTCATGGTGGCCTTTCGGGGGTATCGGGTGACGGCAAGTTCCGCCCTAGATAAACATGTCTATTTCTACTCGGAAATGATTTGTTTCATTGAATCTTCTGCGAGGAATTCACGCAAGGCGGGTAATTACATTCTGTCGATCTGCGCTAAAAAGTGCTGGTAGATAAGGTTCGACCTCTGAAATTAAAGTATACCGCTTTGTCTGTTGGGTGTAGACCAGTAGGTTTTGAGTACTAAGAGAAAGGTAGTGATCTGCACGCTATGACTACAGCAACGAAACCGCAACGCTCCCCGCGCCCTCGGAAACCGGAGGGGCAGTGGAAGATCGACGGCACCGCGCCGCTGAATGATGATGAAGCTATCAAGCAAGAAGACGGGGGGCTTTCCGCCCGGCAACGCGTGATCGACATCTACTCCAAGCAGGGGTTCAGCTCTATTCCCGCCGCCGATCTGGCGCCGCGCTTCAAATGGCTGGGCCTTTATACGCAACGTAAGCAAAATCTGGGCGGCGAACACACCTCCCAGATGACTAATGCCGAGCTGCAGGACGAGTACTTCATGATGCGTATCCGCTTCGATGGCGGGCGGCTCAATCCGACTCAGCTGCGCACAGTGGGAGAGATTTCCCGCGATTATGCTCGCTCAACAGCGGACTTTAGCGATCGTCAGAACCTGCAATTGCACTGGGTTGAAATCGAGAATGTCCCCACCATCTGGGAGAAGCTGGAAGCGGTGGGCCTCGACACGCTGCTCGGTTGCGGCGACGTGCCCCGCGTCGTGCTCGGCTCCCCAGTGGCGGGGGTGGCCGCGGATGAGATTATTGATGGCACCCCGGCCATTGAAGAGATCGTTGGTGACTATCTGATGCGCGAGGAGTTCCACAACCTTCCCCGTAAGTTCAAGAGCGCGGTGTCGGGCAATCGCCGCCAAGACGTTACGCACGAGATTCAAGATGTTGCTTTCGTCGGCGTCGATCACCCCGAGCATGGACCTGGTTTCGATTGCTTCGTTGGCGGTGGTCTTTCAACTAACCCCATGCTTTCGCAGTCACTGGGTGCTTGGGTCCCGCTGGAACGTGTCGCGGAGGTCTGGGCCGGCGTGGCCGGCATTTTCCGAGATTACGGTTACCGCCGTAACCGCAATCGCGCTCGCCTGAAGTTCCTGGTGGCGCAGTGGGGTATCGAGAAGTTCCGTGAGGTCCTCGAGAAGGACTATCTAGACGCGCCGCTTCTCGACGGAGAACCGCTCGAGGTCGAACCCGGTTCCAGGGATCACCTCGGCGTCCATAAGCAAAAGGACGGGAAGCTCTATCTCGGAGTTAAGCCCACCGTGGGGCATGCCACCGGTGAGCAGCTCATCGCTATCGCAGATGTGGCGGAAGAGTTTGGCATTGAGAGAATTCGCACCACCCCGATGAAAGAGTTGCTGTTCCTTGACGTGGAGGAGGAAAAGATACCGGCGTTGTCTCGCGCGCTCGATGACACTGGCCTTTACTCGCAGCCCTCAGAGTTTCGCCGGGGAGTCATATCGTGCACCGGCCTGGAGTTTTGCAAGCTAGCGCACGTGACCACCAAGGCGCGCGCTATCGAACTCGTTGACATCCTAGAGGACAGGTTGGGAGATCTTGACGTCCCGCTGTCGATTGCTCTCAACGGTTGCCCCAATGCTTGCGCTCGCTCTCAGGTCGCCGATATCGGCCTCAAGGGCCAGATGGTGGCCGATTCCGAAGGCAACAAGGTCGAGGGCTTTCAGGTGCACCTCGGCGGAGCCTTGGGTCTCTCGCCGGATTGGGGACGCAAACTGCGCGGTCACAAGGTGATCGCGGAAGAACTTCCCGAGTACGTTATTCGCCTCGTGGAAAAGTACAAGGAGCAGCGGGAGGAAGGCGAACAGTTCCGGCACTGGGTTCTGCGTGCACCGGAAGAAGAGCTGCAATGAGTTTTCGCCGAAAGCCGAATCCAAACCGGAATCACCCCAGTTATTGCCCATATTGTGCGGGAACATCGCTCTTTCCGGACGAGGAAGGGGAGTTTGCCTGGAAGTGCACGGAGTGCCTGCGGGTGTTTTCCGTACTTTTCCACGGGCAAGATGACGCCCCCACCGCGCCCGTCTCCAGCGTCTCATCGGCCGAAGCGCTGCAACTTTCGCTGCGGCGACGTGGGCATCGCACTGCGGTGAGCACATCGAACAGGGAGGATGATGAAGATTGACCGCATTAATTACGCTTAGTCACGGTTCGCGGCACCCCGGCGCGGCAGCGGGAGTCGACAGACTCACGCGTGCGGCCGCGCGCGATGTGGGAATTAATTATTTCCTCAGCGCTCACCTGGAGTTTACTGAGCCCAACCTTGCGGGCACAGCAAACAGCTTGGCGAGCCTTGGTGTTGAGGAAGCCGTGGTGGTCCCGCTGTTATTCACCTCGGGATATCACCAGAGGGTCGATGTTCCCAACGCCGTCAGCGTGGCGGAGGATTCCTCAGGACTCCGGTTGAAGTTAACCCCGGGCCTAGGAACGGGTGAGGAAATGGCGCGGGTATTGGCTCGGCGAATGCTCAAGGCGCACCCCGATGAGCATTGCATACTATATGCGGTGGGCTCATCAGACCCTTGCGCGAACATCGCCGTCGAAAAGCTCGCGACTCGGGTTGCAGATCTAACGGGGCACAGCACCTCAGTGGCGTTTGCTACTCGCGGTGGGCGTGAGGCCATAGCCGCCCAGGCCACTGGGTACCGCCACGTCCGTGTGCTGCCACTGTTTGTCACCGCAGGTCTTTTGCTGGACCTGCTTTCAGATTCCCCGGGGCACATCGATCCTCCACTCGGGGAAGACCTTGCCGAAATCGTCGCGGCCCGCTTCCAAGTTGGCGCGCGCACCCACGCGCGCCAACTACTCAAGAATGGAATCTAAACCATGAAAACACTCATCCTCATCGCCCTCGCCGGTGCCGCCGCCCAGCTGGTTGACGGCGGAATTGGCATGGGCTTTGGAGTAACCTCTACGACCATCTTGTTGCTGGCCGGACTCGGCCCGGCCCAGGCCTCGGCGGTTGTACATACTGCGGAACTAGGCACGACCTTCGTCTCGGGCCTAAGCCACTGGCGTTTTGGCAACGTGCACTGGCCCACCGTTTTCAAGCTAGGGGTTCCAGGCTCCATCGCTGCCTTCCTTGGCGCGACGGTGCTTTCCAATATCTCCACTGATGCGGCGGTCCCCATTACCTCCTTGATCTTGGTCGCCATTGGCATCAACTTGGTGTGGCGTTTTTCCCAGATACGGCCGCACCGGGTGGTGAGCGATCGTTCACACTCGACCGCCTTTCTCGGAGGGTTGGGCTTGGTCGGCGGCTTTGTCGACGCTACTGGCGGCGGCGGATGGGGGCCGGTGTCGACCTCAACCCTCATGGCAATCGGGCGTGAGCAGCCGCGCCGCATTGTGGGAACTGTCAATACAGCGGAGTTCTTAGTCACGCTTGGCGCCACCCTCGGGTTTATGGTCGGGCTCTGGCACGATATTGTCTCCAACTTTTCCTCAGTGCTTGCGTTGCTTATAGGAGGCACCATCGCCGCGCCTTTCGCCGCTTGGTTGGTTTCTCGCATTAGCCCCATCCTGCTAGGAGGTCTAGTGGGCACCGCTATTATCTTCCTCAACATCGACAAGGTTTTCGGAGGAGCGGGAACGTACTTCGGTCTTGAGGTGCCGACGACGGTGACCGCAGTCATAAAGTATGCCTTACTAGCAGTCGGCATCTTTGCCACCATTTACGGCGCGCGACACGAACGCAAGGCGCAGGCCGCAGCATTAGCCAAGGAAAATGAACCGGAGAATAGTGTCCCGGTTGCGGACGGCATTGATGCTGGCGAGGGCGGTCATGCTGAAGTAGTGCCCGCCAGCGCGGCCTATCAGGCTGAGCAAGGTACGAGGAAATAACTTGGCCGGGTTCCAGCCGGGCCTGCCCAAGGCTAATCGCTAAAGGTTGACCACCGCGCCGATGACGTAGACGGCGGGAGGCGCAATATGGTGCTTTGCCATAACCTCGCCGAGGTCACGCAGCTCGCACCGGAATTCCCGGGCCTCGGAAAGTGAGCCCTCCTGCATGATGGCTACCGGCGTGGTGGGGGCTAGGCCCCCTTCCTGCAAAGCCTGCGCGATGGCACGGGCATTCTTTACGCCCATGATGACAGAAAGCGTTGCCCCCGAGGTAGCCAGTGCTTGCCAGTTGACTAGGGACTTGGGGTGTCTAGGCGGAAGATGCCCCGAAACGACGGTGAAGGCATGCACCACTCCGCGCTGGGTGACGGGCACTCCTGCTAGCGCAGGAACGGAGACTGCACTCGTCACCCCAGGGATGACCTCAACGGGTATGCCGGCTTTTAGGAGGGCTTGATACTCCTCGAAACCGCGTCCAAAAACATAGGGATCCCCTCCCTTCAGCCGTGCAACGCTTCGCCCAGCCACAGCGTGCTCGATGAGGAGATGGTTGATCTTCTCCTGCGAGGTTTGCCGCCTATATGGAAGCTTCGAGACGTCGATAAGCTGCTTGGAGGAGATATCGCACAACTTGTCGAGCTGGGCCGTTGGGCCGAGGTGGTCGGCCAAGATGACTTCCGCCTCTTGCAAAGCGTGCATGCCACGGACAGTGATGAGATCCCAGGCTCCGGGCCCACCGCCGATGAGAGAAACTGGATGAGGCTGTCTAGACGTCATAGATCTTCATGCTAGTTCACTGTCATCGACGACCGGACTATCCGGGGTGGTTTGGATGTGTCACAGCTGGCGATTCTTCTCAGTGCATAACCGGCCTGTAGCTAGCCGGGGCGGTCCGTTTGGCACCAGACTATGCTCGAAGATATGGACAACGGATACTACGATGGCTCCGCATATGACGCTGAAACCGTGCGTTTTTTCGATGTTGCGCACGAGGGGAGCCAGATTCGGCTCTTAGCCAACTCCCTCGAGGCATTGCGGCCCATTAGCGGAATGCGTCCGCGGTCGGTGGTTATCTTGGCGACCGAGCAGGTAGCGCGGGCCGCTGCGGACTTCGTCGTCGGGCTCGCAGAGCCCTTGCGAGTTCCCATCGTCGTTGCCGAGGCCCTTCCGCAGTTTGTCGGTGCTCTCGACATTGTGGTCGTGGTGGGGGACAAAGGTGAATGCGATTGGGCTTCTCAGGCTCTCATCAGTGCCGATAAGCGTGGGGCAAGCACCATTTTCATCGGCCCGAGCAGTGGCCCTCTAGTCGATGACGTGCCGGCCAGCACTGTTGTCGCTCCCACGCTGCCTACTGCAGCAGGCCCCTCGCCGGCTCGGTGCATCGCGGCTCTGTACGCCATCGTCGAAGTGCTCGAGGGTGACTGCGAGTTTATCGCTCGCAGGCTCGAGGAAGTGGCCAGCGCCGTCGACCGGGAGCTGGTGCTCCTGTCCCCAGAGAGTGATTCCACCACCAATCCGGGGCGGCAGCTGCGCGAGTTCGTCGAAGGCTGCCTTGTCATCCACAGTTGCGGAGTAGACCCACATGCCTATTCCTCGCAACGCCAGCGAGTTGATATGGGCTGCCTCGTTGCACGCATGGCGGCGAGCGTGTGGGCAACGCGCGGGCTGGGCGGAACCTTCGTTGCAGCGGAGGAACTTCCGCAGGTCCTCGAGCGCAGAAATACCGGCGGGGACAATGTTAATGAAGATCTCTTCTTTGATCCCTTCCTAGACAGTGCTCAAGGGCAGGGGGCTTTGGTACCCTTGAAAGTTGTCTTGTGGGTACAGGACGAGGCGAACCTGTCCCACTCTTTAGCCGTCAATAGTGCGGACCCGGAGCCCGGTCTCGGGGATCTGGCTCGTGCCTTGCAGCTAATCACGCGGAGTTATGCCGCGACCGCCTACGACATTAACTAAAGGACAAAGCAATGCAGCTTCTGGACAGCGCGACTCGAAACTACTCTTGGGGTTCAAAAGCCCTCATCCCACACCTGCAAGGCAAGGATTCTTCCGATAAGCCGGTAGCTGAGCTGTGGTACGGCGCCCATCCGGCTGATCCTTCTTCCGTGGACGGCCAGCGCCTTGACGCCGTGATCGCTGCGGATCCCCAGGACAGTCTAGGACGCCGCGTCGAAAAGCGCTACGGCGAGCGCCTGCCTTTCCTGTTGAAGATTCTGGCCGCGGCCGAACCACTGTCGCTGCAGGCGCACCCTTCGAAGGCTCAAGCGGAGGAGGGCTTCGAGCGTGAGAACCGCCTCGGCATTTCCCTGCAGGCCAGCAACCGTAATTACAAGGACGATAACCACAAGCCAGAGCTCATCGTCGCGCTCACGCCTTTCTACGCCATGGCTGGGTTCCGCCCGCTCGTGCGCACTCGCGAACTTTTTGACGGCCTGTCCTGCTCCGCCCTCGACCACTACCTAGGCATGCTCGATGACAGGCCCGAGGCTGAGTCCGATAATCTGCGCGCGCTCTTTACCACGTGGATTACTATTCCCTCCTCCAACCGCAAGGAGCTCATCGCCGCTGTAATAGCGTCCGGCGAGGATCTCGTCGCGCGTCTGCCTCGGGAGGATTGGCGCTCGGTGGTCATGTCTACCGTTATTCGCCTCAATGAGCAGTACCCCGGGGATATTGGAGTCCTTGGTGCACTGCTGCTTAACCATGTGCAGCTACAGCCTGGTGAGGCCGCCTATCTCAATGCAGGCGAGCTGCATGCCTATGTCTCCGGACTAGGCGTGGAAATCATGGCCAATTCCGATAACGTGCTGCGCGGCGGCCTGACCCCCAAGTTCGTGGATGTTCCGGAGCTGGTGAAGGTCCTGACCTACAAGGCTGCCAAGGATCCGCGCGTCGAGCAGGTAGACAAGTCCGCCCAAGCCAATGTGCACGGTGCCGCCGTGTGGTCCTACCCAGTTCCCATTGAAGAGTTCATCATCGATCGCGTAGAGCTGAAGGGGACGGACTCGGTGGACCTAGACTTCGATGGTCCTGCGATCGTTTTGTGCACTGGGGGTGAGGCGCAAGCCCGCGACATAAACGGCAAGACCCTGCAGATCGCCCCGAGCAAGGCCATCTGGCTGCCAGCCTCCGAGGCTACGGTGTCGATTTCCGCGGTAAATGGTGGCAAGGCGGAGGTATTCGTCGCCCGCGTTTAGTGGGGGCAAGGGGAGGACGGAAGCTCTTTCTCAGCTCTTATTGGGAGTTGGGGAAGAGATTCCAAGGCTGGAAGAACGCGCCCTTGGAGCCGAAGGGATCACCGAAGTTATTTGGCTCTCGGCTGGGCTGAGGCGCGGGTTCTTCAGCGCCGGCCTGTGATTGGGCAGACTCACCGAGCTCTTGGGGCTCATCAGGAGTGTTGGTTTCAGAGGAGTTCGGTTGGCCTGCTGCGCCGGGAATTGTGGGCAGGTCAGGAAGCCCCGGCAGTCCCGGTATTTCGGGTTGGGAGGGGTTGCCCGGTTGCTGAGGCGAGGTAGCTTCCCCGCCTTGGTTGTTAGAGCCATTGTTAGGGGGAGTGGAGGTCTGCTCGCTCGTTGAGTTTTCTTGCTGCGGGGTTTCCGGCTCAGAAGTCTCGGATGGGCTGGTGGTTCCAGTCGGCTCTAGGTCCGTAGGTTCAGCCAAGACGGTTGGTTCCGAGGACTGCCAGTTTTGGGTCGAGAGATTATCTGGGCGATAGAAAGCAGTAGGGCCGGTGCTGCGCTGTGGAGGATTTACCACGGCGTTCGGGGCGAGGAAAGGATCGTCGGGGAGGGCGTTGATTCGCTCTTCCTCACGATCTTGCTCGCGCGAGGAAGTCTGCTCGCGAGGCTTAGAGGAGGTGGGAGCCTGACCGGAAGTGGTGCTTTCCGTGGTGGCGACGTTAGTAACCAAGGCCTCATTCGAGGAGGTGGGGGATTCCGGGCTGCCGAGCCGCCACACACCGATGCCGACGAAGACGGCAACGATCAATCCAGCGCCGATGAAGGCGTAGACGCGACGTGCCTCAGAATTCACTGTTTTCCTTTCCTTCGGTAACAACTTGATAACGACACTACCATCTTCGCTTAGTGATGCGAATGGGCAAGGACGTTCGGCGGGTTTCATAGTGGTTTATGAGGGGTTTATACACAAATGTTGACACTAAGTAAGATAAAACCCAGTCGTGAGCTGGAGAGGTAAGGAGCTTGATATGAGCAGCTGGGATGAGGCCATCTTGACCCAGGAGGACAACGTTGATTTCCTCGAAGAACTGTCGAATCTTGATGATGAAGATATCGTCGAGGCCATCGTTGATGCCTGCGCGCTGGGTATCGGCACTGAGAACGTTTCCGCAGAGGAGCAGGCAAATGCCCTGGCCGCTGCGACCATCGCTGCCATTTGGGCCGGTGCGCCTTTTAGTGCAGGCGAGGTAGTGTCCGCCTATCCATTTATTAGGCAGTTGGCTGGCTCCGGCACGGAGAGCCTTAATGAGGCAGCCCTCGAGCTCTTGGAGGGCGTCGAGGAGGATTACGATCTCGAGGCATTCATTGAGGCTGTGTCCTAAAGTCTTGAGGGGCATCCGTATCGAGTTGGGAGAGAGTTCGCACCCATGTTGTTAAGTATTGAAGGAATTGACGGCGCGGGAAAGAACACCCTCGTCCATCGCCTGCAAGAAGAGCTGGAGGTGGAGGTCTCCGTCCTCGCATTTCCTCGCTATGAGGAGTCTATTCACGCCCAGCTGGCGCGGGAGGCCCTCTACGGACACATGGGGGACATGGTTGATTCGGCCTATGCCATGGCAACACTTTTTGCGCTGGATCGTTACGGTGCCAAAGAAAAGTTGCTGCAGGCCGCTGAAAGCTCGGGTCTGCTCATCCTGGACCGCTACGTGGCCTCGAATGCCGCCTATTCTATGGCCCGTCTGGGTGATGATGGCGTGGCGGATTGGGTCTATGACCTCGAATATGGGCGTTTGGGTCTGCCGAAGCCAGACCTGCAAATCTTCCTCGATACAGACGTTGAGCTCGCGGCTTCCCGTGCTCGTGGACGCGAGGCCGCTGATGACACGCGCGAGCGTGATCAGTATGAAAAGGACAGCAACCTGCAATCCCGCACGGCTGCCGCCTATCGGCGCTTAGCGCAGGCGGACTGGGCGGGGCAGTGGATCGCTACTGCTGAAGTGGATATGATTGTCAGAGCCTTAAAAGACCGCCTAGGAGTGTAGATAGTGGCCCCAAAGATTCTTGTTGTTGATGATGACCCAGCGATCTCAGAAATGCTGACCATCGTGTTGGAATCTGAGGGCTTCGTGCCCTTTGCCGTCACGGATGGCAATGACGCGGTCCCCGCGTTTGAGGCCCACGAGCCGGATCTCATTTTGCTCGACCTGATGTTGCCTGGCATGAACGGCGTGGATATCTGCCGCGCGATTCGCAGTCAGTCCTCCGTCCCCATCGTCATGCTCACCGCCAAG
The DNA here is from genome assembly GCF_002390965.1 of Corynebacterium sp. UBA4397. NCBI lineage: Bacteria > Bacillati > Actinomycetota > Actinomycetes > Mycobacteriales > Corynebacteriaceae > Corynebacterium > Corynebacterium sp. UBA4397. Next base: position 14,101 of record NZ_DGRD01000017.1, on the reverse strand, counting down.
ACGGATACGGTGGACGTGGTCTTGGGCTTAGAGTCAGGTGCTGATGATTACATCACCAAGCCTTTCAAGCCGAAGGAGCTTATCGCCCGCATTCGTGCTCGCCTGCGGCGAACGGCGTCTACCTCGAACGAGCTCATTGAGGTCGGTGACCTAGTCATCGATGTGCCAGAGCACACTGTCACTCGGCGCAACGGCGAGGAAATCTCTCTCACCCCCCTTGAGTTCGATCTCCTTTTGGAGATGGCGCGCAAACCGGGGCAGGTTCATACCCGTGAAGCCCTGTTGGAGTCCGTGTGGGGCTATCGCCATGCCTCCGATACGCGCCTAGTTAATGTGCACGTGCAGCGTCTGCGCGCCAAGATCGAACGCGATCCGGAAGACCCGCAGATTGTGCTCACGGTCCGCGGAGTTGGCTATAAAACCGGGAAGACTGACGCGGGCGAGTAGGCGGTTGTAGATCATTCTTCAAAGAATTCGGCGCCTGAAAGATGCCGCATTAGATGCCTGGCGCACTTCCTTGCAGGCCAGGGTCATCGGCATGATCCTTATCGCCTCTACTGTTGTCATGGTGATCTTGGCCTATGCCTTGATCTCCGTTCTGACCCAACGCCTCGTGGGGCAGAAAGAAGACGTAGCCAGGCAGGAGCTCGATCGCGCTCGAGTCGCCGTCGAACAGCAAATCAATGCCACCGGTACTGCCAATTCCGTGCAGGTGCGTATCAACTCCGCGCGTGCGGCACTGGGGCAAATGTCGGCCCAGCCCGTCGATACGCAGGCGGTCTACGAGCCGGTCATTGTCGTCGACAACGAGGACGGCAGCGTGACCACTTCGCCGGAGGGCTACCACGTGCCGGAGAATCTTCGGGCGTTGGTGGATCAGGGCCAGCTCGCGCAGCAGTATACGTCCGTAGATCGGGCGGATGGTCAAAGCTACAACGCCTTGGTGGTGGGGACGCCTACTGAATCGGACATTCCAGGAACCCAGGTCTACCTCGTTCTTTCGATGGAATCGGAAGAGTCAACGATGGCGTTGATGCGTGGGCTGTTATCAGCAGCAGGCGTGGTTGTCGTGGTGCTCTTGGTTGGCATTGCGTGGCTGGCCACGCAGCAGGCCATTGCCCCCATTCGTTCCGCGTCTCGCATTGCTCAACGTCTGGCCGCAGGTCACCTGCGCGAGCGCATGGTGGTAGACACGGACGATGAGATGGGCCGTTTGGCTTCTTCTTTCAATGACATGGCGGACACCCTTTCCAAGCAGATTACCCAGCTCGAGGAGTATGGAGATCTGCAGCGCCAATTCACTTCCGACGTCTCTCACGAGTTGCGCACTCCCTTGACCACCGTGCGTATGGCCGCCGACATGATTGCGGCGGACGCCGATTCCTTGGAGCCGCATACTCGCCGCGCTGCTGAGCTCATGACCCGTGAGCTCGATCGATTCGAGGAGCTGCTCGCAGATCTTCTGGAGATCTCTCGCCACGATGCGGGTGTGGCCGATCTTTCCAGTACCTCGCTAGACGTGCGCTCCTGCGTGCACGCCGCTTCGAGCCAAGTGGCCCACCTTGCGGATGAGCTCGACGTCGAAGTGCGCATCAACATGCCCGAGGAGCCGGTAACCATCGAGGGCGATTCGCGCCGTATCGAGCGCGTATTGCGTAACCTGCTGGCCAACGCCATCGATCACTCGGAGGGAAATCCGGTCACCGTGGACATGGTGGCCACCGACGAAGCGGTCGGCATTGCCGTTACCGATCACGGTGTCGGGCTCAAGAAGGGCCAGGAGGAGCTGGTATTCAACCGCTTCTGGCGGGCAGATGCCTCCCGCAAGCGCCATTCCGGAGGAACGGGTTTGGGGTTGGCAATTGCCCGCGAGGATGTGGCCTTGCATGGCGGCACCCTAGACGCCATTGGCTACCTCGGCGTCGGCTCGCGCTTCCGCCTCATCTTGCCGCGCGTTCCCAACACGCGGATCGAAAAGGAGCCAATTGCTCTCGAGGTTCCGCATGCTGTGGAGGAATCGGAAGAATCCGGCGCAGCGCAAGCAAACCAGGCTGAAAGCCACCGCCCTCATTCTGTGGGGGAGGAGACCTCCGCCCCTGGGGCGACACCGTCTTCCGCGTCTTATGAACAGGGCGCATCCGCCATCCACGGGGATGGCATTGTGTGGCCTTCGGAGCGTGAAAAGCGTTTAGTCAGTGGCGTTGAGCCTTCGCCGCGTTCGAAGTTTGTGAAGCCAGAGACCCCGGGTGCTCAGTCCTATAGCAGCCAGGTGGCTGTGGATAAGAAGTCACCAGAGGCTGGTTCCCACGGCGATGAGGCGGGACGGGAGGCGCAGCAATGAGAACAGTGAAACCGGCAATGAGAAGTTTTCGCAAGGCTGCGGCACTAGGCAGCGCCCTGGCTCTTTTTGGTTGTGTTGCCTGTTCTACCTTGCCGCATAATACTGACCCGCAGGTTATCGGCAGCTTCGAGGCGCATAGCGGCGACGAAAGCCCTTTCCTAGGGCCGAAGGCTGGCCAAGAGCCGGATTTATTGTTGCGTGACTTCTTTACTGCCACCGCGATCCCTTCGGGTGATTATGAGGCGGCACGTAGCTTTATGGATCCGGCTATTTCGGAGTCCTGGGATCCCACGGAATCGATCCTGGTGGTCGATTCCATCGATCTCAACACCGTGCACGTCGACGCGGGCCAGATTGAATACAGCGTGCGTGGAAACATCATTGGCTCACTCAACAGTGGTGGCGCCTATTCGCCGGAGAATGCCGGTTACGAGGCTCGCATGACGCTGCAGCAGATTTCAGGCGAGTGGCGCATCACAGATCTTCCCTCCGGAGCCGTCATCGAGCGCAACGAGCTGCGCAACCGCTATCAGCCGCAGTCCCTGTATTTCTACGAGCAGTCGCGCAAGGCTTTAATTTCGGACAGGCGCTGGCTCTATAGCGGTCAAGATCCCATGGACACTGAGCTGGTGACCTTGCTTATCGAGGGGCCTAATGCAGATCTCAAGCCGGCGACCTCTTCGCTGCTGCCAGAGACGGCCACTTTCTTGGGCGTCGAAGACGGCGAGTATCGCTTCAGCGGGATGACGGCGATGAGCCAGGAAGACAAGACCAAATTCGCGGCACAGTTAGTATGGACCTTGAACAACGCCGGCATGGGCCAAGAGTTTAGAGCCACGGCAGATGGCAGCCCCTTGGTCGAGGGCCTCGACATCATGTCCACCGATGAATTCGCGGAGTTCAATCCGCAGGAATCTCCGACATCGGTATCCTCCCTCTTCGTCCTGTATGAGGGCTCGCTGTGGTCAGTGAAGGCAACTGCGGTACAGCCGGTTTCCGGCTCCGCCGGGACGGTCGGGGACATTCAATCCGCGGACGTCAGCGCCGGGGGCATTGTCGCTGCCGTGCGCAAGAAGTCCCCGGACGAATTCGAATTCGCCATGGGGGAGACCACCGGCGAGTTGGGCACGGCTTTGTCGGCCAAGACTCTCGCGCGCCCCACCTTTGAGCTCAACGGTCAAGCTGCATGGACGGTGGAAGACGGCGAGCGAATTGTGCGCGTGGTGCGTTCCTCCGCCACTGGGCAGATCACAGATGCCGCGGTGGATTCTAGCGAGGTGGACGGCATCAACGGGGAAATCTCAGTCATTCGCCTTTCCAACACCGGCGCTCGCATTGCGATGATCATTGGCGGATACGTTTATACGGGGGTGGTGACGCGCGCGACCAACGGCAAGCATCGCATCGTCAACGTGCACGAGGTAGCCCCCGAACTCAATGGCTCAGCTTTGTCACTGGACTGGCAATCTGACGGATCGCTGCTGGTGGGAACCTCCTCGAGAAACTCGCCTGTGTGGCGCATCGAACAGGATGGTTCTGCTTCGTCGACTATGCCTTCAGGAAACATCTCAGCCCCAGTTGTTGCGGTCGCGGCCTCCCCGTCGACGCTCTACGTCACGGATTCCCGCGCCATGTTGGAGATGCCCGCGGTTGGCAGTGACAGTAGTTATTGGCGCGAGGTTCCCGGTCTGCAAGGAAAGCGTTCTTCACCTATCATCGCCAACTAGACCCAGGGGGGGAGAAGGGAGGTAAGGCAAGCGATGTGGGGATGGAATACCAGCCCTGCGCACAAGCGTATGCAGGGTTTGTCGGCACGGACATGGGCATTCGGGGAGCTTCTTGTTCCTCGGCAGTGCGCTGGTTGCTTTGCCCCGGGAGAGGTTCTGTGCGTGCAGTGTCGCAGGCACTTGAGGCAGGTGCCTTATCCGGTTGACCGGCCGCGCCCCTTGGGAGCGCCGGTGTGGGCGTTGGGGGCCTATTCCGAGGTGCGTCGCAATCTCATCGTGGCGATGAAGGAGCACGATAACCGGGCAGTGCGGGCGCATGCGGGGGCAGTGTTGGCGGCTGCGATATCTTTCCTGCAGGCGCGTGGGGATATTCCAGCAGGCCTGGGGCTTGACCTCGTTCCTGCTCCGACGCGGGTGCGTTCGGCACGCAAAAGAGGCGGGGATCCAGTGGCGGCGCTGTGCCACCACGCGGCTGTGCGCTTGCCGGGCGTAGAGGTGGCGGAATGCTTGGTCTTGGCAGGCTCCGCTGCAGATCAGTCCACACTGACGGGGGAGGGGCGGTGGGCAAACATGCATGGCGCAGTCAGGTTTAGCCCGAGTGGCAGCCACGGGGGCGGGGCGCACCACCCCCACGATATGTGTGGGCACAATGTCCTGCTTGTCGACGACGTTATTACCACCGGCGCCACCGTAGCGGCGGCGATTGCCGCTCTGCAGACGTCGGGAGCGCTCGTGTGTGGAGTGCTCGTGCTCGCGGACGCTTAAGGTATCCCCCCTTGTGTGCTTAGGTTATGACCACTGCTAAGATGAAAAGTGTCACAGGGAAGTAGTCGCTGTGATTGGGAGTTAATACGCCACCCCCTTTGATGGGGGGTGAGAATCCGCACTTGACCCTCAAGTCACCGAAGCTACAGAATGTGCACTCATTCGAGTCCCCACTACTACAGGGAGGCAATTCAATGTCCCAGCCCAACAATGCTCAGGTCACCATCACAGGACGCAACGTCGACGTTCCTGATCACTTCCAAGAGCGAGTCTCTGAAAAGCTGGCCAAGATTGAACGCCTCGATCCGACTCTGACTTTCTTCCATGTGGAGTTGCAGCACGAGCCGAACCCGCGCCGTGATGCCGAGTCTGATCGTATCCAGATCACTGCCACCGGTAAGGGCCACATTGCCCGTGCCGAGGCCAAGGAAGATTCTTTCTACGCTGCCCTTGAAACCGCTTTGGGCAAGATGGAACGCTCCCTGCGCAAGGTTAAGGTCCGCCGCGAATTCGTTAAGTCGGGCCACCGTGCACGCAAGGGAACCGGCGAGCTTTCCGCACAGATCGTGGCGGAAGCCGAGCAGGATCGCGCAGCTGCCGAGCGCTACGTGGATCCCTATGCTGAGACCGTCGAGGATGTTCGCCCCGGCCAGATTGTCCGCTCCAAGGAGCACCCAGCTACGCCCATGAGCGTGGATGAGGCCCTGAGTGAGATGGAGCTGGTGGGCCATGATTTCTTCCTCTTCGTCAACGAGGAGACCGGCAAGCCCTCCGTTGTCTACCGTCGCCACGCCTTCGACTACGGCATCATCTCCCTTTCTGGGAGCGCTGAAGCCTAATTGGCCTAGTCTTCCGCCCTTCCCGCATTGCCGGGGAGGGCGGTTACTGCGTTTTGACGTGGTCTACAGCCAGGGCTGCAGACTGCAGTGAGTTGCTTGTCTCTCGGGCAGGGAAAAACACTGGCCGGAATAAGATAAAGCTGAGGAAGTGAGTACAATGTTCGAGAGTTACCCAATATTGATGCGACAAGAAGGACTATCTAGAAGTGTTTGGACTTTCCAAGCTGCTCCGCGCCGGCGAAGGACGCACCGTCAAGCGCCTGGCGAAGATGGCTGATGATGTTATCGCTCTCGAAGACGAGTACGCGGCTCTGACCGATGATGAACTCAAGGCTAAGACTGAGGAGTTCAAGGAGCGTCTCGCCGGCAAGGAGAGCATGAATGACATCCTTCTTGAAGCTTTCGCAACCGTGCGGGAGGCCGCGTGGCGTGTCCTCGGACAAAAGCACTACAAGGTGCAGATTATGGGTGGTGCGGCGTTGCACTTTGGCAACGTTGCCGAGATGCGCACCGGTGAGGGCAAGACCCTTACCTCGCTGCTTCCCGCTTATCTCAACGCCCTAGAGGGCAATGGCGTCCACATCGTCACGGTCAATGACTACCTGGCCCGGCGTGACGCCGAGATGATGGGACGTGTCCACCGCTGGTTGGGTCTTTCCGTCGGCGTCATTCTCTCCGAGATGCGCCCGGCGCAGCGCAAAGAGGCCTATGACTGCGACATCACTTATGGAACCAATAACGAGCTGGGCTTTGACTACCTGCGCGATAACATGGTCCGTTCCTTGGCGGACATCGTCCAGCGCGGCCATAACTACTGCATCGTGGACGAGGTAGACTCCATCCTTATTGATGAGGCACGTACCCCTCTTATTATCTCCGGACCTGTGGATGGATCTTCCCAGTTCTATGGAGTATTCGCGCAGCTAGCCCCGCGCATGCGTGAGGGCATCCACTACGAAGTGGATCATAAAAAGCGCACCATCGGTGTCTTGGAGGACGGCGTTGAATACGTCGAAGACCAACTTGGCATTGATAACCTCTATGCCCCTGAGCACTCGCAGTTGGTGTCCTATCTTAACAACGCACTTAAGGCCAAAGAGCTCTTCGTGCGCGATAAGGACTACATCGTGCGCAACGGTGAAGTTATGATCGTTGACTCCTTTACCGGACGTATCCTCGCCGGCCGTCGCTACAACGAGGGCATGCACCAAGCCATTGAGGCCAAGGAGCAGGTCGAGATCAAGAACGAGAACCAGACCCTGGCTACCGTCACCTTGCAGAACTACTTCCGCCTCTATGACAAGATTTCCGGCATGACCGGTACCGCCGAGACGGAGGCTGCCGAGCTGCACTCCATCTACGGCCTTGACGTGGTTTCTATCCCCACCAACAAGCCCAATCAGCGTGAGGATCACTCGGATCGCATCTACAAGACTCAAGAGGCCAAGTTCGCCGCTGTGGTCGATGATATTGCCGAGCATGTGGAGAACAACCAGCCAGTGCTTGTAGGCACCACCTCAGTGGAACGCTCCGAGTACCTCTCCCAGCTGCTGAATAAGCGGGGAATCAAGCACTCGGTGCTCAACGCTAAGCACCACGAAGAAGAAGGTCAGATCATCGCCCGCGCCGGCCGCCCTGGCACCGTCACTGTGGCTACCAACATGGCAGGCCGCGGTACGGATATCGTGCTGGGTGGAAATACCGAAGTCATCTTGGATGAGAAGCTGCGCGAGCGGGGGCTTGATCCTTTCGAGGACGAAGAGAAGTACCAGGAAGCCTGGGATGCGGAGATCGCACAGGAAAAGGAGCGCTCACAGCGCTTGGGAGATCAGGTCCGAGAGGCCGGCGGTCTCTACGTGCTCGGTACTGAACGCCATGAGTCTCGCCGTATTGATAACCAGCTGCGTGGACGTACGGGACGTCAGGGAGATCCGGGCGAGACCCGCTTCTACCTCTCCATGCGTGATGAGCTGATGGTTCGCTTCGTTGGGCAATCGATGGAACAGATGATGAACCGCCTCAACGTTCCGGATGATGTTCCTATCGAGGCCAAGATGGTGTCCAACTCCATCAAGGGTGCTCAGGCTCAGGTTGAGAACCAGAACTTTGAAATGCGCAAGAACGTGTTGAAGTATGACGAGGTGCTCAACGAGCAGCGCAAGGTGGTCTACCGCGAGCGCTACTCCATCTTGGATGCCGGAGACATCAAAGACAATATTCGTTCGATGATCACCGACACGGTCTCGGCTTATGTCGATGCGGCTACGGAGACCGGATACGTCGAGGATTGGAACCTCGAGGAGCTGTGGAACGCGCTCAAGGCACTCTATGGTCCTACGATGACCCCGCAGTCCGTGGTTGATGGTTCTGAATACGGCTCGCCCGGCGAGCTCAGCGCCGAGCAGCTGCGTGAGGCGCTCGTGGCGGATGCGCAGTCCGAGTACGACAAACTGGAGGAAGCTGTCGAGGCTATCGGCGGCGAGGACCAGATGCGTGCCACTGAGCGTATGGTTATCCTGCCCATCATCGACCAGAAGTGGCGCGAACACCTCTACGAGATGGACTACCTCAAAGAGGGCATCGGCCTGCGTGCCATGGCGCAGCGTGACCCCTTGGTGGAGTACCAGAAAGAGGGCGGCGACATGTTCAATGCCATGAATGACGCCATCAAGGAAGAAACCGTCCGCCAGCTCTTCATGCTCCGTAAGCAGTTTAAGGCGCAGGAAGACGCGCAGAAGGCAGCGCAGAGCGGATCCGCTGCTAACGGCGAAGGCACGGTCGAGGCCTAGCCTGGCGGCTTTCCTCTAGGGCTTAGGTTTTGGAGGAAAGTAGTCTAGGATAGGGAGCAAGTTAAACATCGTCCCTCTCTCATAGGTGTAGTTTGCGCGTGCGTATCCCTTCTTTCCGCCTAGGCTTCTCGGTCTTGGCCATGGCCACACTTCTTAGTGGCCCAGCGCCGGCCTTGGCCTATGAGCCGCATAATGAAGGCGAAGACTCCTGCCGCGTTTCCTATGATCGGTCGCAGACTCACGCTTGGGGTTCGGCGGCGGAGGAAGTCTATAACATCGCTCAAGAGCGCAAAGGTGCGCTGTCTGAGTTTGGAGTCTTAAGCCCACAGCAGCTGCAGCACGCCTTTGACTTCTATTTCGGGGAAGAGCGTGTAGCAAACGCTATTCGCAGTGCCCAGGGTCCAGCGAATAAGACCCAAGCCCTGACGGAGTATCCGTGGGCTCTTAGCGCGGAGAGCGTCAAGGCGCCGCAAAGAACCGCCGGTCCTAGCGAAAAGCAGGTCTTGGATTACCTTGGGGCGCTCAGCTCCGAGTTTTTGAAACTGCGCGTCAGCGCACAGCCGGGTCTGCATCCGTCTAATGCTGCCCAGGCGCCAACGCCGGCGGCGGGTGCTAACCCCGCAGCAGAGCAGTTCCCGCAGGGTTTCCCAGACTATGCAGCCGCCCTAGACCGGGCTCAGGACCTTGGCGGCAGCGCCGACAAGCCCTGCACTCAGGAACCAGGCCAAGAGAGCCAGACCACGGCCCAAGGCGGCGAGAATGCGCCTGCGGTGCCGGAGTCTTTCTTTGGCCCGCTCGCCGCGGTCTTTGGAGGCACAGCGGCGGCCACGGCGGCTATTGCCTCCGTGTGGGGTTCGCTCGACTGGACTTCCATCCTTACCGCACTGGGCTCACTCATCTAAAGAAGCCGGAAGGTGAGGAGCTTTCCGTTTGTTGCGGATCCGGTAAAGGCGTGGCGCCGATGTGCAATGCGGGCGCTGCCAAAGTACTCGCCGTGGGAACGCGCGTGCAGGCTGAGTAATTCTCCGCTGGCAGCGCCTGAGTCGATGCCGTGCGCTTTCTTCCACAGACGCAGGTGAAGCCCTATGGCCTCGTCGAAGTGATCTCGGCGCAGGTGCTGAAGAGACCGCAGGCCGGCTGCGACTTCCACTGCTATGGTGACGAGCTCGCGGATAGAATCACGCGCGATAATATCCGCGGCAGCGGGCACGCGTTCATAGCGCACTTCATCGGGGGCGCGGTACAGCTTGAGGTGGGCAAATCCGGGTATGGGCTGGTACATGGTGAGTACTGATTGTGCCACGGGACATCGCCAAGCGCAGCGTCTGGGAATTAGCTGTGAGGGATGGGCGCAAATTACGGGGGACTTAGCTATACTCACCAACGTAAATTCGTACCACAACCCTAAAGGAATAGTAGATGCGCGGTCTCATCGTCGATTATGTCGGCGTGCTCGATGGCACTGAAGAAGACACGAAGCGTTGGCGGAACCTCTTCGCCGCAGCAAAGGCCAACGGCGTGGCCACTGCGATCTTGTCCAATGATGCCGGCGGCCCCCAGGCGGAGCATATCCGCGAATGGGAGTATCGCGGCATCGTCGACGCGGTCATCCTATCCGGGGAGATCGGGTCGGAAAAGCCTGAAATCGGCGCCTTCCGCGCTGCCGCTGATGCGCTCGAGCTTCCTTTGAATGACTGCGTGATGGTGGATGATTCAATCCTCAACGTCCGCGCCGCCGTCGAGTTTGGCATGATCGGCATGCTTTACACCGTCTTTGACCGCACCAGCGTGGAAATCCAGGCCGTATTCGATATCGAGGGCGAGTTCTAGTGGCCAAGGAACGCGTCTACGTGCCCGCTACCTTTGCCATGCTGCGTGAACTCGCGGAGACGGGCAGCGTGGCTGCGCGCTCCGGGTGGGGGTTCATGTTAACCCCGGCCCTGCGCGAGTTTTATACGGACGGCGATGAGGAAGAGATTGCCTATTCCGCATTCTTGGAGGCTTCGATGGCCTCGTTGCGGCTGTTGGCCATCGGGGATGAGGCTGACTTTCCCCACCGCCGCGTCGTCATCTCAGTAGACATAGACCAGGGCGCCATCAAGCCGCAGCCAGAAATGGGCGAGCCCGTGGTCAAGCTCGACCCAGCTGTGTTCAGCACCGAGGATGTCGCAGCGATCCACGTCGACATCGAGGAATCAGAGGCGGCAACGAGCAAGGCCATTGAGGTCATCGACACCGCAGATCTCGGCGATGAGGACGCGGAACTAGCCGTTGGAGATGCCCTCGACAACTTCATGGCTTTCTACGATCCCTCTGAGCTGCCCTTCTTGGTGGAGCTTCTCTAGCTTTCCCAATCCACGTTGCTGCGCAGCGCAACCAACAGCTTGCGCACGGCGTCACGCCTGCGCGCGGAGGCGGAATCGGGGGCGATGAGGCGGGGATCATCGAGCCCGCACTCTGGATCGGCAGGGGGGCCCAGGTGCGTGCAGCCACGTGGGCATTCCCGGGTGGCCTCGGCCAGATCTCCGAAGACGCCGATCACAGTATCGGCGTCGACATGCGCCAAACCGAAAGAACGGATGCCCGGGGTATCTATGAGCCAGCCGGCATCCTCCGGCAAACGCAGCGCCACGGACTGCGTTGAGGTGTGCCGGCCTTTGCCCACCGCAGAGACCTCGCCGGTCTCGCGATGTGCATCGGGAATAAGCCGATTGACCAAAGTGGACTTGCCTACCCCGGAGTGCCCGATGAAAGCGGTGATATGGCCATCGATGATGGCATGGACGGCATCGAGAGTGTCATCCACACCCGCGTTGACTACGGGAACATCAAGATCCGCGAATTCTGCCGCAAAAGGGCTGGGATCGGTCAAGTCTGTCTTGGTCAGGCAAAGGATCGGGCGCACGTTGCCCACGAAGGCGGCGATGAGCGCGCGTTCGACAAACCCGGAGCGTGGCGGAGGATCTGCAACGGCAGTAACGATGAGCATTTGATCCGCATTTGCCACCACGATGCGTTCATAAGGATCAGTGTCATCGGCGGTGCGGCGCAGGACGGAGGTCCGATCCTCAAGGCGTACGATCCTTGCCAATGTGCCCTCGCGCCCCGAGGTATCGCCGACGACGCCGACGCGATCTCCCACCTCAACGGCGGTGCGACCCATCTCGCGGGCGCGCATGGCTACGACGACGGGTCCGTCATCGAGGGCTACGCCCCACCGTCCGCGATCCTTGGTGATGACCATCCCGAACTTGGCGTTCTTATGGCTGGGACGGTCTTTGGTGCGCGGGCGAGAGCCCTTGCCTGGGCGGACACGGACGTCGGACTCATCGAAACTGCGGGAACTTCTAGCCATGAAGCATGTTCTCCCACATGGACTCGAACTCTGGGAGCGTTTTTGCGGTGCAAGCAATATCATCGACTTCGACGCCTGGCACACGCAGCCCAATGATCGCGCCTGCGGTGGCCATGCGGTGATCCGCCAACGCCTTCCACGGCCCGCCGTGCAAGGTAGCCGGTTCGATATAGAGGCCGTCGCCAAGCTCGGTGACTTTGCCTCCCAAGCCATTGAGGTTAGAGGCCAAGGCCGCCAGGCGGTCCGTCTCGTGGCCGCGTAGGTGCGCGATGCCCGTGAGACGCGAAGGGCTGTCCGCCAGTGCGCACAGAGCAGCGATGGTGGGGGTGAGCTCGCCGACGTCCCCCAAGTCACGCTCAATGCAGCTTAAGCGCGCGCCAACGGGCGCTAAGACCGAAAGCTTGGAACCTTCTAGAGTGACTTTAACGCCCATATCTTCGAGGATTGGGCGAATGGCGTCACCCGGCTGCGTGGTGCGGGCTGGCCAATCAGCGATGGTGACTTCGCCTCCTGCTACTACGGCTGCGGCGAGGAAGGGCGTGGCGTTGGAGAGATCGGGCTCAATCTGCCACTGTCTGCCGGCTATAGCGCCTGGCTCTACCCTCCAAGAGTTTTCGCCTTCGTGGACCGTGACTCCGGCTTCACGCAGCATCTCCACGGTCATCTCAATGTGAGGCAGGGAAGGAAGCGCCGCGCCGCGGTGAGTCACGGTTATGCCCTGGCGGTAGCGCGCGCCGCTGAGTAGGAGTCCCGATACGAATTGGGAAGATGCAGAAGCGTCCACGGTAACCTCACCGCCCTCAGGGGTACACTGCGAGACGATAGTCAGCGGCAGGGTATCTCCCTCTACCTCGACGCCGAGGTCGCGCAATGCTTGCACGGTGGTGTGCATAGGCCGGCTACGCGCTTGCTCATCGCCGTCCATGTGCACCGGGCCTTGCGCCAAAGCCGCCACAGGAGGAAGGAATCGCATGACCGTGCCTGCCAGGCCGCAGTCGACGTCGGCCCCGTGCAATGGGCCCGGAGTAACGGTGACGGTGGGACCGGAGTGGGAAAACCCTATGCCCATAGCTGAGAGGGCTTCTTCCATGAGGCGAGTATCGCGCGACTCGAGCGGATTGTGCAGGATAGAGGGGGAATCGGCGAGTGCGGCGAGCACATAGGCGCGGTTGGTGATGGACTTTGAACCGGGAATGCTGGTTTCCCAATGCAGCGGTTCGGATGCTTGCGGTGCGGTCCAAGAAATAGGCATGTAGTCCATAATAGGGGGCATGTGCGGAAGATTTGTTTTGTTCACCGAGTCCTTGCTTACTGAGGTTGGCAACCTGCCTGGCGTGGGCGAGGTGCATGCCCCACAAGGCATACCCGGCCCGCGCTTTAACATTGCTCCCACCCAGGTTGTGCCCGCTGTGCGCTTGCGCGAGGAACTGGCACAGGTCGATCCCGCGCGCTGGGGCTTGCTGCCGGGATGGAAGAAGGATGAGTCGGGCCCACCGCTTTTTAATGCCCGCGCAGAAACCGTGCGTTCCAAGCCTTCTTTTCGTGCCGCCTTCAAGGCACAGCGTTGCCTCATTCCCATGAACGGCTATTACGAATGGCATGATGACGGCACGGGCAAGGCCCCTTACTACGTAACCAGAGGTGAAGGGCTGCTGTGGGCGGCTGGGCTGTGGGACGAGGGTCTTGAGCGGCTTTCTGCAACCATCGTGACAACGGCTGCCACCCCGGAGATGGAGTGGTTGCACGATAGGTTGCCCCGCTTCCTCGGGGAAGAGGAAGTGCGCACGTGGGCCACGGGTTCTCCGGAGGAGGCCGCTTCGCTGCTAGCGCCGACCGGGCTGGAGGACTTTTCGGCGCGGAAGGCTGATAAGGCCGTGGGCAATGTCTCCAACGACTATCCCGCCCTTATCGGGACCTTCGGGGTTTAGAGTGCAGTGATTTTGTTGGTCAGCACCGAGCCCGATCATTCAGGATAGGCCGGATGGCCTTGCTACCGCACTACCTAATTCTGGCTAGGTGGCCCAGCTGTGGATAACTGCG
>NZ_DGRD01000017.1:0-193 GCF_002390965.1 Corynebacterium sp. UBA4397 | reverse complement strand
TTGACCTCGTAGCCGAGTGCTCGGGGTTATCTGCGCTAGACCTCGAGAAGATGGGGGCTAGCGCGCAGGATGCCGCCGAGCTTATAGGCCTGCACACCATCTACTTTGGTCCCACGCCTTATACGGGCAAGCAGCGCTTGGCCGTTGATGCTGCTCGGCGCAATGGGCACGCCCTGAGCACCCTGCAACACAT
>NZ_DGRD01000002.1:0-9329 GCF_002390965.1 Corynebacterium sp. UBA4397 | reverse complement strand
CGACAATCCCCAACCCGCACCAAACAAGGAAACTGTGGATAACCCACCCGCACCACCCCGGTTATCCACAGCCAGGCCGCCTAACCAGAACTTGGCAGTGCGGTAGCAAGGCCATTCATCGTAACCTGGATGGTTTTGGAAACGAGGAAAGAGCCATTCCCAGCGCAAGGAGAGCGAGCTTCCTGTGAGCGACCAACGCTGAACTGAGAAGGTTGTGGGGGAAAGCGACAGTGGAAATCACCCCGCGGATTCGGTGAATAACTTAATTACGGTCCTCCTTTCATAAGGCTGTCCCTTGATTGAGGGGGGCTTCCTTCTTGTCATTTCTGAGTACCCTGGGACCCATGATTAAGACGGTGAAGGTGCACGATCTCATCAAGGGTGAAGATACTGTGGCGGGCGAAGCGGTGCTGGTGGACCGCTTGTGGCCGCGGGGCGTCGCCAAGCAGAAACTGACCTTCGATGGATGGTACAAGGACGTGGCCCCCAGCCCGGAGCTGCGCAAGTGGTTCGGGCATGAGGAGGAGCGTTTCCCGGAGTTTAGCCGCCGCTATAAGGCGGAGCTTGATGCCAATGACAGTGCGGAGCTCAAGGAGCTTATCAAGCAGGCGCATGAGGATCTCACGCTGTTATTCGCGGCCAAGGACCGCCAGATAAACCACGCGGTGGTGCTCAAGGAGTGGCTCGAAGAGCAGGTCTCCCAATAAGGGGGTAAGCCGGCGCGGAGTGCTCGGGGGAGCGCAAACGGATTTGTACTGCTCCCGCGGTTGCGCATTGTGGGGGTGTGGGCACGTGCAGTGAATTATGACACTGTACGTGCTTTTTTGTGTTCTTCGCCATTGCTGCAAACGATTGCGAAACTAGAATCAGGGGTGGACCAAAACCAAACACAAAGCCGCAATCATGTGTGTTGAGTTATGTCGACCCCCATGATTTAGGTACCTAGGAGGGAAAAACATGGCTGGCAAGACAGCAGCGCAAGCGCTCACCAAAGAGCAGCTATTGCACGCGTACCGCAAGATGGTGGAGATCCGCGAGTTCGAGGATCGGGTACACATTGAGAACCAAGCTGGTGACATTCCCGGCTTCATCCACCTCTATGCAGGACAGGAAGCCGTGGCGGTTGGTGTCTGCGAGAATCTGCGCGATACCGACTACATCGGCTCCACCCACCGCGGCCACGGCCACTCCATTGCCAAGGGCTGCGATCTCAAGGGCATGATGGCGGAGATCTTCGGACGCGCCACCGGCCTCAACCACGGCAAGGGCGGCTCGATGCACATTGCAGACCTCTCCGTGGGAATGCTAGGCGCCAACGGCATCGTCGGCGGTGCTGGCCCGCTGGCAGTCGGCGCGGCCTTCACCGGTAAGTACAAGGGTCAGGGAAACATCGGCGTGGCCTTCAGCGGTGACGGCGGTTCCAACCAGGGAACCATCTTCGAGGCGATGAACATGGCCGTGGTGCTCAAGCTTCCGGCGCTCTTCGTCTTTGAAAACAACGGCTTCGGTGAGGCCACCGGTGCGGACTTTGCAGTCGGCAGCGGCGACATCGCTGGCCGTGCCGCAGCATTCGGCATGCCCGCCATCAAGGTTGATGGCACTGACTTCTTCGCGGTCTACGAGGCCGCCCAAGAGGCCGTCGAGCGCGGCCGTCGCGGCGAGGGCCCCACAGCCATCGAGGCCAAGGCCTACCGCTGGTTCGGCCACTTCGAGGGTGACCCGGGACTCTACCGCACCCCGGAGCAGCTCAAGGCAGTGCGCGAAGAAAACGATCCGCTGCTTATTTTCCGCCAGAAAGTGGGGCGCAAGGTCTCTGCCAAGGAGCTCGACGCCATCGAGGCGGAAGTGAAACAACAGGTGGAAGACGCCGTCGAGTTTGCCAAGAACTCACCCTGGCCCAAGCCTGAAGAACTAACCACCGACGTCTACGCGAGCTACTAAAAGAAAGGGCTTGAGCAATGAGCAAGAAAAGTTACCGGGAAGCCATCCGTGAGGCCATGGCCGATGCACTCCGCGAGGATGAGAACGTATTCCTCGTCGGTGAGGATCTGCGTGGCGGCAAGGGCGGCACCAACCCCGATCCTGATGTCGAGGCTTTCGGCGGCGTCTTTAACGTCACCAAGGGCCTGTGGGGAGAGTTCGGTGACGACCGCGTTGTCGATACCCCCATTAGCGAGTCCGCCATCCTCGGCCTGGCTGCCGGCGCGGCTGTTACTGGCCTGCGCCCGGTCGCCGAATTGATGTTCATGGACTTCTTCGGCGTGTGCTACGACGAGGTTTATAACCAGGCGGCGAAGTTCCGCTACATGTTCGGCGGCGGTGCCCGCACCCCGCTGACCGTGCGTGGCATCATCGGTGCCGGCGTCGGCGCGGCCGGCCAGCACTCGAATTCGCCTTATAACATCTTCACCTCCACCGCGGGCGTGAAGGTGGTCGTGCCCTCGAATCCTTATGATGCCAAGGGCCTGCTCCTGCAGTCCATCCGTGACGATGATCCGGTTATGTTCTGTGAGCACAAGGCGCTGTATGACGTCAAGGGTGAGGTCCCCGACGAGCCGTATACCATTCCGCTGGGAGTGGCCAACTACACCCGCGAGGGCACCGACGTCACCATCGTGGCGCTCTCCAAGCTGGTCAATACCGCCAACGAGGTGGCTGACAAGCTGGCCGCCGAGGGCATCTCGGTCGAGGTCGTCGACCCGCGCACCACCTCCCCGCTGGATGAGGATTCCATCGTGGAGTCGGCGCAATCCACCGGCCGCGTCGTCGTGGTCGATGAGTCTTCGGCACGCTGTGGTTTCGGCCAGGACGTGGCCGCGCTGGTCTCCATCAAGGCCTTCAACAGCCTCAAGGCTCCGGTTGAGCTGATCACGCCTCCGCTTACCCCCGTACCTTTCTCCCCCGCGCTGGAAAAGCTTTGGGTGCCTTCGGCAGAACGCATCGAGGCCTCCGTGCGCAAACTCTTGGAGGCATAAAATGGCCACGAACAGCAAGATTCAATCACTCGACATCCCCAACTGGGGGATGACCATGGAAACCGGCGTCGTCGGCGAATGGCTCATCGGCATCGGGGATTCTTTCAAGCAGGGAGATCCTCTCGTCACGGTCGAATCGACGAAGATCGCCAACGATCTAGAGGCACCTTTCGACGGCACTCTGCGGCGCATCGTCGCCGACGTCGGCCAGGAGCTTCCCGTGGGCGACATCATCGGCGTCAGCGCCGATCCTGATGTGAGCGAGGAAGACATTGACGCCTTCGTCGCCAAGCGCCAAGCAGAGGATGCCGCGAAGAGCGGCGGGGGCCAAGAACCCCAGCCCGCCGCCGCGGCGCCTGCACCGGCCAAGAAAGAAGCGGCGCCGAGCCCGCAGCCGAGCCAACCTGCCCCCGTGGCAGCGCCCGGCCCCGTAGCCGCAGTAGCCACCGCAGCAAGCAGTAGCGCCAAGCCGCAGTCCTACTCCATCCCGGCCGCGCTGAGCGGATCCACCCCCGAGGACTTCGAGGGTGCCACCTCGCACGCCCTGCGCCTAGCGCTCAAGGAGAACATCGACCTCTCCGGCATCGACGGCACCGGGCGTCTGGGACGCGTGACCGTGGAAGATATTGACTCCGCGGTGCGCGCAGCAGGCGGAACCGTACCCGAGCCCGTCACCAGGCGCGGCGAGGTGCATCTCAAGTCCACTGGGGACGATAGCACCGTGCTGGCCACCCCGGTCGCGCGTCGCGTCGCCGCCGAGCTGGGTGTCAACCTGCTCGACGCCCGCCCCACCGGCCGCCATGGCCGCGTGACCAAGGAGGACGTCGAGGACACCGCTCGCCGCTTCAAGCTCGAGGCGGAAGCGCAGGCGCTGGGCACTAGCGTGTCCGCGCTGGAGGAGCCGGATTTCGAGTCCGTGCCGCTGTCCTCTGTCCGCAAGGTCATAGGCCAGCGCCTGCAGGCCTCCAAGCTCAACTCGCCGCACTTCAGGGTGACCTCCGAGGTCAACCTGGATGCCGTGCTGGAGATGCGTTCTTCTCTCAACGAGAAGGTTCCGGGCGTGCACTTGTCCATCAATGACATGCTCATCAAGGCCGTCTCCGCCGCGCTTATCGAGGTCCCGGGTGTCAACGTCCAATTCGACGAGGCAAACCAGACCATTCTGGAGTTCAGCCACGCGGACATCTCCGTCGCGGTCGATTCCCCCGCCGGCCTCATCACGCCGATTGTGCGTGGGGCCGACAAGAAGTCGCTGCGCGAAATCTCCGCGGAGGTCAAGGAACTGGCCACCAAGGCCAAGGCCAATACCTTGGTCCCCGATGAGTTCCAGGGCGGTACGTTTACCATCTCCAACCTGGGCATGTTCGGGGTGAGCTCCTTCGACGCGATCATCAACCCGCCGCAGGCAGCCATCCTGGCCGTCGGCGCCGCACAGAAGCGCCTTGGCCTAGGCGCTGGGGGAGAGATCGTGGAGAACAGCATCCTTGCGCTGACCCTGTCCAGCGACCACCGCGTGGTGGATGGCGCGCTCGCCGCGCGCTTCATGGCGGCACTCAAGCGTTTCCTTGAGTCGCCCGAATTGCTACTGGTCTGATAAGGAGTAGTCATGAATAGGCACTATGACGTTCTCATCATCGGTGCAGGTCCTGGCGGCTACACCGCCGGCATTCGCGCCGGGCAGCTGGGCTTGAAAACCGCAGTGGTGGAAAAGGCCGAGCTCGGTGGCGTGTGCCTGAACTGGGGTTGTATCCCCACCAAGGCGCTGCTCCACGGCGCGGAGACCGCGCACACCATCGCGAGCTCGTCTTCGCTGGGCTTTAGCACCGGCGAGGTCAGCCTCGACATTGGAAAACTCGTCGGCTTCAGCCGCTCAGTAGCTGGCCGCCTCTCGCAGGGCGTCGCGGGGTTGCTCAAGAAGAATCACGTGGATCACCTCGTGGGCACCGCTACCCTCACGGCTAAGGGCAAGGTTACCGTGGATGGCGAGACAATCGATGCCGACCACATCATCGTGGCCACCGGCGCGCGCCCTCGGGCCCTGCCCGGAATCGTTCCCGATGGGGATCGCATCTGGACTAGTACCCAGGCTCTTATCCCCGACGAGGTTCCCGGGCACCTGCTCATCGTGGGCTCAGGCGCCATCGGCTCCGAGTTTGCGAGCATGTACCGCGACTTCGGAGCCGAGGTCACCCTGGTGGAGTTGGCTGAGCACAATCTTCCCGTTGAGGATCCGGATATCTCTGGGGTTGTCCGCAAGGCTTTCACCAAGCGCGGGATCGCCGTTCATACCGGCTCCCACTTGGAGGATGTTGTCAGCGATGGCACGGGTGTTTCCGCCACGCTTGTCGAAGGCGACGGTACCCGCACCGAACTCCGCGCCGACCGGCTGCTTCTGGCCGCGGGCGTGGTCCCCAACGTCGAAGACCTCGGCTTGGAGGCACTCGGCGTGGCACGCACTGAGCGTGGCGGCTTCATCGCCGTCGACGAGTGGGGAAAGACCAACGTCGCCGGCATCTATGCCATCGGCGATGTGTCTGGACCACCCTGCCTGGCGCATAAGGCGGCGCATGAGGCCGTGGCCACCGTCGAGCACCTGGCCGGCGTGGCTGGTGCTGAAGCAGTGGACCGCAACTGGATCCCCGGCGCCACCTATACCCGCCCGGAGGTAGCCAGCCTTGGTTATACCGAGGCTGCCGCCCGCGAGCTGGCCAAGAAGTCTGGTCACAGCATCTCCGTTGGGCGTATGCCCTTCGCCGCCAACGGCCGCGCCATCGGCATGGAAGCAGCCGAGGGAATGGTCAAGGCCGTCTTCGACGACACCACCGGCGAGCTCCTCGGCGCACACCTGGTAGGCCCCGGAGTCACCGAACTCCTGCCCAGCTTCGGCGTGCTCCGTGAGCTCGAAGGCACCGCCGAGGATATCGGGCACGTGGTATTCGCGCACCCGACGCTCTCCGAGGCCATCCAGGAGGCCGCCCTCGATGCATTGGGTAAGCCCTTGAATCAGTAATAAGACAACTCGGGCGGGGATTCTTAGGCTGAGGAAACCGAAACACAGGCAGCGCGTGATGCGAGGCCTGTGCTTTTCGTTATTCAGTTGCCTTCATCGAATGCTGCTCGACAACTAGACAGTTCACGGTCTAAGAATTCTTCTCCCCTAGGGTAAAGACAAAGGAATAATATTGCATTTAGCTGTGAAAATGGTTATCTTTCTCTGAATTCCCTGAATACTACTGATCGAGAAAGCTGCTGAGGGTTCTGGATGAGCAAACATGAGGCCCGGTTACCAGCGGCAGAGTCTGGCAGTGGCGCACTAATGCATAAGCGGTACTGGACTGCAGGCGTGGTAGTTCTTCTCACGCTTGTTTTGGTCGGAGCTTTGGTGGTTGTTCCCCGGTCGCTGGAGTCTGCCAGTGACCCTAGTGTCGTTGATAGTGATGGAGACGGCATCGCTGATCAAACGGAGATCACTGGATGGATTGGAGAGCGTGGAGAGCGGTTCATTACAGATGCTAGTAACAGCGATACTGATGGTGACGGTCTTAGTGATGGCGAAGAGGCAGGCGAGCGCTTGCCTGATCAAGGAACGAGTGCGGTCTATTCCGGCGTGGCTGACCCCCTCAAAGCTGATTCAGATGGAGATGGCCTCAACGACTTCCTAGAGGTCCGTGGTTGGGCTGATGAGCAAGGCCGGCGCTACAACAGTAGTCCGCTGAAAGCCGATACTGACGAGGACGGACTCGATGACTCTATCGAAATCGGGAGAACCGTGTCCGAAGGGATCTACGCTGTTGTATCGAATCCGCAGCAGCGGGATTCAGATGATGATGGGCTCGAGGATCGTGTAGAAGTCAATGGCTGGAAGTCGGTCCGGGCGGGGAAGATCTTCTTTACCGACCCACTCTTGTCAGACACTGATGGGGATTTGCTTTTCGACGGCGAAGAGGCCGCAAGTTCCTTAGAGGATTCGGATGCCCAGCCAAATGCGAAGCCCGCATACTATGGCTTTTCCGATCCCACCGTGGTGGATTCGGACGGTGACGGTTTAACTGACTTGGATGAGTTCAATTCAGGCGCCAAACCTTATGAGGTTGATACCGATGGTGATGGCATCGAGGATGGACGCGAGGTCAACGTCATTGGAACTAGCCCTCTCCTCGTTGATACAGATGCGGATGGCAGGGATGACAAGTTCGAGGAGGAGAACCGAGAATCCGAGGGCCTCGATCCACTGTTTTTCGAGCAAAGTCTTGATGCTGGGGAGTATGTAAAAAGTTTTTGGTCGGGAGCGGATGGCAAAGATGGTGGCGAAGAAGTTACTTCAACGATGGGCCAACTTTCCTCCCTTGTGTTAAGCAATGGGTCACTAATTTTCAAAGCTCGTGAGATTATTGAAGGCATCATAGATCTAGTTCTGCGGAGGAGCGGAAGGAATTTACTGAGTGTATTTTTCCCGCTGACCCCTGTGGGAATTGCTAAGAAAATAATTAAAGCAGGCTTTAATCTCAAGGAGTATTTGGAGAAACTAGAGGCATTTATTGAGCAGCATCCAGAGCTCCGCGCAGTTGCTGGCAGATTCGTTTCGACGTCTGGGATGATACCGGAAGACTCTAGAATTGCTGTCTCGGGCAAAGTGTGGAAGAGCTGGGATGACTACCTCAAAAAGGGGGCTTCCGGAGAAGGGATGCTTCATCTACAGAGTAGCGGACGCATTGACCTTGATGCTCTGGGAGCTGCGATGGAGCAAGAGGCGCACCACAGCGGAGAGGCTTCCGTGTTTCTCGCCGACCGTGAAAGTGCTGAAAGGCGACTTATCGAGGACGTGATAGAGAGCCGCGAGAAGTCCTGGTGGAGGTCCGTAAAGCGGTTCTTCGGAGGCATCTTCGGGACAACCTGGGGACAGTTGTCGAGAGAGGATGTGGACAAGGCTAGAGCAGAAATTGAAGCTGGGGTCCGGGTTCCCTCTGCTGCCTGTGGCGAGGAGTGCGGCAATAATAGGCGAGCTGCAGATGTCCTTGCTGATGGCGTGCTCTACGAAGCAAATGTGGGCTATGTTGGCCTGAATGATGCGGTGAAGGCCCGCATCGATACCGATGTGGCGCTGATAGCGGCAGGGGACATCGCGGGCTCCCACTGGCACTTTTACCCCAGTGCGCACTCGGGGCAGCTTGGTGGCTCTCCTGAGATGTTTGATTATCTCGCCGAGCACGGAATCAGGTACACCATTCACGTGCCGGTGGAATAGTGGCGATTGATAGGGGGGCGGATTCAACTGGTCGTCGCAACACCTCGATGACATGGAGGTGTGTGATGCTACGTCGTCAGGCGGATGCGGATCGAGCAGTGCGACAACCGATGCGCTCTCCGGGGCGCCCGCCCCCGCGACGTGAGGTCGAGCGGGCATTCTGGGTACAGATCGCTGATGGGCTTACGAGCGAGGATGCCGCGGTTGCTGTTGGTGTGTCAGCACCGGTGGGTACGCGGTGGTTTCGCCATGCTGGAGGTATGCCTCCACTAGATCTTGCTCCAGCTGCTGGCCGTTATCTCTGCTTTGCTGAGCGTGAAGAGATCGCGCTGTTACACGTTCAAAATGTCGGCGTCCGTGAGATCGCCCGACGACTCGGACGCGATCCCGGGACAGTCTCCCGGGAACTGCGGCGAAACGCCGCGACCCGTGCCGGGGAAGTGGAGTACCGGGCTTCCGTTGCGCAGTGGAAGGCCGAGTCTGCGGCCAAGCGGCCCAAACAAGCGAAACTGGTGACCAACACCGCGCTGCGTGACTATGTGCAACAACGCCTTGAGGGCAGCGTCAGCCTGCCGGACGGGACGGTAGCTCAGGGGCCCGATGCACCGCGTTGGAAGGGACGAAACAAGCCACACCGAGAGGACCGTCAATGGGTCACGGGTTGGAGCCCGGAACAAATCTCGCACCGGCTGAAAGTTGATTTCCCTGATGATGGTGCCATGCGGATCAGCCACGAAGCGATTTACCAGTCACTGTTCATCCAGGGGCGCGGCGCACTCAAGCGCGAGCTCGTCACGTGTCTACGCACTGGTCGAGCGCTGCGGAAACCACGACGGCGTTCACGGAACAAGCCACAAGGCCATGTCACAGACGATGTCGTCATCTCCGAGCGTCCCGCCGAAGCGGCGGACCGCGCGGTGCCTGGACATTGGGAGGGGGATCTGATCATCGGCACACACCAGTCCGCGATCGGCACGCTCGTCGAGCGCAAGAGCCGCTCTGTGCTGCTGGTGCACCTGCCACGACTTGCAGGCTACGGGCAGCAGCCGCGAGTGAAAAACGGGCCGGCCTTGGCCGGCCACGGCGCGACCGCGATGGCCGATGCGCTC
>NZ_DGRD01000014.1:51622-52030 GCF_002390965.1 Corynebacterium sp. UBA4397 | reverse complement strand
CCCTGGCCGCTTGTGGTCAATAATCCGGAAAGCATCCGCCATATCCAACCCATTACCCGTCACGGTCAGGGTGGCTAGCCCGTTGGGGTGCTGGCGCAACAGCGCGCGCTCGCAATACTCGCGGGGGACACGCATCTCGCGCAACCGGCGCCTGGCTACCGCAGTAACCTGCTCGCTTGGCGTGGCGCATAGTTCCAACCGCAGGTTCCACGCATCCAGTTTCCCTGTGATGCGACGGGTAAAGGATTCGATGTGGCGCAAAGTACTCAGGGTGTGCCCGTTGCGCCTGGCCGCATTAACGGCCGAGCGCTGCTTTGCTGTATAGGGCGTGGGGCCGAAGTAGATGGCGTGCAGGCTTATAAGCTCGGCGGCATCCTGCGCGCTGGCCCCCATCTTTTCAAGGTCTGG